>JAFDDS010000140.1 GCA_019310745.1 Deltaproteobacteria bacterium
GGAAAATTATCAAGTGATATCCGATAAAATCCTGCAACAATCAAAGGGATATGTTCAATCCTATGAGGTGCTTTCCGATCAAAGGCACGGGGATGTCTATAAAGTGACCATTCAAGCGGTTGTGAGTACAGGTCAAATCAGAAATGACCTTGAGGCCATTCGCCTGATTATTGCAAGAAAATCGAAACCTCGCTTGATGATTCTCTTTGACGGAAGAGACCAGGTGGATTTTATCGCGGAAGCTGGTATGACAAAATATTTTTTATCAAAGGGATTTAAATTAGTTGATTCAGAGACTGTAAGAAAAAATATAGAACATGACCGTCTTACGAGCCTGGCTCGTGATCCACAGGGGGCAGCTCAGGTCGGGCAGCGTTTTGGAGCTGAGGTAATACTTTTATGTAGCGTGGAAACCAGCAGCAATCCCTTTAGGGTTGGTGATGTTGAAATGTATTCTAATCGTGCGACGATATCTGCGAAGGTAGTCAATGTTGACACAGGTACTATTATTACCACTGGAAGCGAGACAAAACGAATACCTGGCATCCAAGGTTTAATACAACCCACTACAGAACAGGGCGCTGAGTTGCTGGCCGTCACGTTGATGAATGATATCTTGAACCAATGGTCATCTGAGCTAACGAATACGGTTGAGGTAAAACTTTTTGCCTCACAATTTCACTCTTTTGATGAGCTAAGCTCATTTAAGACGTTCCTGACGAATGAAGTCCGGGGAATAACGGACATGCGGCTGAGATCATATGCTCAGGGAAGGGCAGAGATGGAGTTAGATTTTCAGGGTGATACCCAGTCGTTAGCTAATGACTTAGAAGGACGAAATATAGGCGGCAGGTCCATTAGAGTATCTGAAATAAGCCAGAACAGGCTAGAGATCAATCTTTCACCATAATTATGGCGTTTTTTAAGCGTGCGAAAAAACCAATTACGTATGTAATCTATTCCTATTTACTGGTTATATGCTAGAGATGGTCTGTTTTAAAGGGGAGGGGAATATGAAAAGAAAAGGCTTGCTTGTGGCCGTTATTATATCCTTCATGTTTGTGTTTGGATGTGTTGTGGGTCAGAAAAATTTCAACACTGGCCAGGAACTCAGTAAAAAGGGACGCTGGGGTGATGCAATAGGATTTTATGAGAAGGCACTGAAAGAAAATCCGCAAAACAAGAAATATGCGCAGTCTTTAGCCAATGCTAAAAAGGAATTGGCCCTTGTTCATTACAGAAAGGCAGAAAAACTATTGGCAGATAACCCGGATCCTGCCTTTCCAGAATTAGATAGGATTGTGAAGGAGGCAGAGCGTGCTCACAGTTTAGATCCACAGAATAACACAATCACCACTCTGTTTAGTGATCTCGAGAAAAGAAAAAATACTCTTTTGGCAACTATCGCATCTCTGTATACTCAGGCTCATTCCCATATAGCCAATAAAGAGTGGATGGATGCTATAGAAGCATTGAGAAGAGTGAAAAAATTATTTCCAGGATACGAAGAAACACAGGATAAACTGGCCACGGCAGAAAAAAATGCTGCACAAATAGTGTATAAACAAGGGATAGAACTCAGCAAAAAAGAGGACTGGGGGATGGCGGCAAGTGCCTTCAAAACGGTTATTGAAATAGATCCGGAGTATTACGATACACAGCAGCTCTTTAAAACCGCTCAGGCCAATGACAATGTCGATTATTTCATCAAAAAGGGAGAGGAGGCCATAGGGGCAAGGAACTGGGATAGAGCGATCTTTCTTCATGAAAAGGCGCTGGAATACGAGCCAGACAATGAACAGCTTATAAAAAGGATTGACGCATTAAAACGAAAAGGTGGTCAGGCACATTTTGATAACGCAATGAAACTGTCTTCTCAGAGAAAGCTGAAAAGAGCGTCTGAGGAATTGTGTGTATCGTTACAATATTCTCCTTCTCTTGTTGAGAGCCGTTTTTATAAAGATTTTATGAAAAGCCTCTGTCAGAAACTTGATCAAAGAAGTAATGTGCATATAGAACTAAAAAAATGGGGCAATGCGCTTGTATGGCTGAACCTACTGGACAGCATTAAGCCTGATTATAAGGGACTTTTTCGTAAATTACAGCTGGTAGAAGATAAGATTAAACATAGGATCAGGAAATCTATTGCGGTCTTTGACTTTTCGTATCCGATTGATAATAAGGATGCCGGCAGGATCATTGCCAGCAAACTCGTCACCTTTTTATCCAAAAATGCAAGTGGGGATTTGAAGATTATTGAGCGGGAAAACCTACAATCTATCTTAAAAGAGATGCAGTTAGGCCAGACCGGGCTGGTTGATATAGATACCGCAAAAAGAGTAGGCAAGATGAGAGGGATAGATACGTTTATCTTGGGGGATGTGTTGCATTTCTCCTCGAAAAGTAAAAATTATCCAAGTACGAACACCGTCAGGGTTCAGATAGATACCCGGACAGAGAGTAATCCGGACTTTGAGAGATGGCGGATTGTGCATACCAGTCCCACTGAAGAGGAGATGAAAACAGCTCCATCCATGAAAATAGAAAAACCAGTGTATAAGCTTTTCACCTATGAGACTGGGACCACTAAAATAATGAGTTTTGTAGAGATCGGCTATAAATTAGTCGAGACTATGACCGGAGAGAACATTTTTGCCAATACTGTTTCCGGTAAACTTGGAAAAAAAGATGACTATCATCATGGTCTTCCTGCAGCAAATATCAAAGAAGATCCCTTAGAACTTCCCTCAGAGGTGGAGGTATTAGATACGCTGACGAACCAAAAGGTCTCAGAGGTTGCTTTAAGTATCCTAAAACACTTCCAGAGCCTGGAGTTAGTCTATTTCAATGAGGGAGAAAAACAATTAAAAAGACGTAGATACGAAGATGCCATAGAGGGGTATACCGACGCTATCTATGATGAACGCCTTAAGGGTATCGCAAGTCCAATATCTAAAAAATCCGCTGAGATGATTGCCACACTGACTCAGGATATGTAGTGAGTGGATAGTAATTCATGTGTACTTAATCTGTGTAGGCGAGGTGATGAAAAAGAAATCATTTCCCTATTTTTTTTGGGCTCTTCTGTGTATCATGCTTGCCCTTTATCCAAGACCAGCGCATACGTATACTGCAAAAATTGCTGTGCTCAGCTTTAATGTGCTCAACTTAGATGCCAGGGGGTATGACGCAACTGTTACTAATATACTCATCGACTTTTTACAAAAAACATCATCTCTCAACATCCTTAATCGTAAAGAATTAGAGTCCTTTTTATGCCTTAATGATCTCCAGCAGAACTGCGATCTTTCCAATGTGGTTACTATTGGAAACAGGCTTGGTCTGGATATGATTGTTGCAGGTACTGTCAAAAAGAATGGCCCGGTAATCGAAATTTTTTGTAAGGTTGTAAATATTGCTGAGAAATCCTTTGTATATACTAAAAAGGTGCGATCGTTTGGAGATTCAGGCTTACGGGAGGAAATCAGGCGGCTCAGTAGTAACATATCAAAGGTTATTACCGTAAAAATGGGTGATGCTATAAAAGCATCCTCAACAAAAGGCAGGGTAGCACATCCAGTGAAAATAGTCTCGAGGCCTGGGAGTTCAAAAATAGGTCTTTCCTGGGAGGGTGCTCATGATTCAAAATCTCAAGGCTACAAAATCTTCCGCAGCCAATCAGAAGAAGGCCCATTTGTAAAAATAGCACAGGTAACGAAAAACAACTATGTTGATGAGGGTTTAGAGAAAAATACTGCATACTATTATAGAATTAAGGCATTCGTTACCAAAGGTAAGGAGAGTGATTTCTCCGCAACGACCCATGCCTATTATTATCAACACCGAGGCTCACGTAAAGAGTAGCAAGATACTATGGTCACCGAATCCAACCAAGAGCCCTGATCCACGCAAATTAATGGGCTACAAGGTATATAGGTCAACAACAGAAGAGGGCCCGTATGCGGAGATAGCTCATCTGACGGAAAAAGATTTAGGCGGGGGGGTTGATACGGCTGACGATATAGAGTATCTGGATAGAAATCTCGCTGATGGAGAGCACTATTATTTTAAGGTAAGCGCCTACAATGAAAAAAATCTGGAAAGTGACCTCTCAAGTGGTATGAAGGGCAGTTGCCTGCCTGTAGTCAACGGGGTTGCTGCTACAGGAGATATGATACGACAGATCGAACTGAGGTGGACACCAACTCTCTCAGAGCATGTTAAAGGCTATGTTATTTACAGGAGTACGTCACCTGAGGAAGGATTTATAAAAATAACAACAATTATTGGTCGTGAGACTGATAGTTTTATCGATACCGAAGGCCTGAAAGATAAAACAACATATTACTACAGGGTTTCTCTTTTTGAAGATAATGAAAGAGAGGGGTCCATGTCACATGTGGTGTCAGCTACAACCAAGGGACGACCTCCCACACCACGGAGGCTAAAGGCAAAAGACGGGTTGGCCAAAATGGTAAAACTTCTGTGGAATATGTGTACCGAGAAGGAGGTCAAAGGGTATAAATTGTATCGCTCAACCGCAAGGGAAGAGGGATATATCACGATTAAAACGCTAAATAATCAAAATAAGAACAATTACCTTGATAAGGGAACCAATAGTATACTATTTTCTGCATTCAGTGGAGGTGGTTTCTTAAAGGACAACACCACCTATTATTATAAGGTGACATCCTATAATAAGGTAGACGTTGAAAGTAAGCCATCAGACATCGTTTCTGCAACCACCAAACCTCGGCCTGTCAGACCTTCTGGATTTGGAGGGGAAAGCCTTCACGTGAAAGAAATACCCCTTTTCTGGCACCCAAATCCAGAGGATGATATCGCAAAATACCATATCTTCAGGAGTTCAGGTGATGAAAACAATTTTTCTGAGATAACCTTTGTTGAGGGGGGAAGTTCGTATGTGGATAAACAGCTTCAGGATGGGCGAGAATATCGATATAAAATGACAGCCGAGGATAAAGATAGCCTAATAAGTGATTTTTCAGATACAATAACCATCAAAACAAAACCGAAACCAAGGGCACCTACAGGGCTTTATGCAACAGTTGAACAAGGAAACACGGTGCTTGCCTGGTCGAATAACACTGAGTCGGATATTACATCATACAATGTTTTTGAAAAAGGATTTTTTGGTCCGCGAAAGGTCAATACGGTGAAAGAGCCGCAATGGAGTGTTGTTTCTCCTAAACCAGGAAAGAGGAGGGATTACACCGTAACAGCAGTTGATAAGGATGGCTTAGAAAGTAAGCCAAGTAAGCCCGTCACTGCCATTGGAAAATAGACCCATAAAGTTTCTTTATAAAGGCCTCATAGAAATTATTGAGGCCTATTTTAATGGAAACAATCCGACAATTACTGTACAATGTGACTCCCCTTCAGTATAATGTCTACAGGAGTGCATGTATAATACCCTATGGTGAAACAAGAACATATAAAGACGTTGCATTCATGGCAGGCACTCCAAAGGGGACTGCAATATTTACTCGATCTTGAGCAGGGTGGAAAAAAAGAGCGGAGGGAGAATTAATTATGCAACCTGAAACAGCGTATATCTTTCCTGGTCAGGGATCTCAATATTTAGGAATGGGACATGAATTCTATGATAATTTCGAGATTGCTGCCTTTGTCTTTTACAGGGCAAACAGGTTATTGAATAAGGAGTTTGAAAAGATAATATTCGGCAAAATACCTGACAAATTTCGTGATAGAGTCAGTCATATCGATGAGCTTGGCATTAAAAGAGGGCTTAAAACCCATTTAGATAAACAGGTTCAGATCGCGACCTACATTTCCTCGTGGGCAGCCTTTTCAACCTTTCGAGAAAGATTGGAGGAAGAGAAACTAAGCCTCAAGCCGGTAGTCATGGCTGGACATAGTTTTGGTGAATACACTGCGCTTACCGCCGCAGAGGGTATGAATTACGATACCGGCCTGCACCTGGTTAATGAGCGCGAACGTATTATGATCTCGTGTGCCAAAGATATTGATGGTGGACTGGTAGCCATCATACATAAGAATAGGGACATTACTCAGGAGGATGTTCGAAATATTACATACTACGCAGGAAGAGAAATCCTGCACATAGCTCTTTATAACTCACCCAAACAGAATGTCTTTGGGGGTAGAAGTAAAAACATCGGTGCAGCAAAGCAGTTGCTCAAGGAATCAGAATTTAGGGCGATAGATTTGCCGGTCTTGGGTCCATGGCATACACCGCTTATGGTTGCTGCCAGTGAGAATTTAAAAAAGTATATCGAACAAAAAGAGTTTTCTTTTAAAAGTACTAAAATACCTATTATTGCAAACACCCTGACAGATGATAACATTGATCCAAAGATCATCACTCATCCAGATGAGATCAAAGAAGAACTTATACATCAACTGGATCATCCGGTTTTATGGGCTCAGACCATTAAGAAAATCGTTGAAGAATATAAGGTAACACGAATCATTATCTTCGGCCCTGGCAAGATAACACAAAAGATAATAAATGATGAGTATCCTGATGTAGAAGTCTGTCGAGTAGAGGATTTAGACACATTAGAAGAAACGATGTATGAGATGAAATATCCTGGGAGAAAAAAGGAAGAGTCCTCTGAGGATACACAACCTTTAGAATAATTAAATCAACATTGGTTTTTTTGCTGCCTGACTACCTGGGAGGAATCTCGCTCACCCCCACTTTCTTGTAAAACAGCTGCTCGAGGGCAATTTCATAGTCCCTCGATCCTCTAATAAGGGATTTATTGTGCGAGAGCTGTTTCACTACTTCTTCTTCAGTCCTTTCAAATTTTTCATTCACCTGATTGATAATACCGTCTATTAACGTATAGATTTCAAGGTCAGTTCCATACACATCTATTACATGGGGATCATTGATTATTACTTCCAGAATATATTGCGTTAAATACAGGGCATATGGATTTGGACGAGGGACAATGGTTCGTATAGGTGCAGTGAAATATTTAAAGTCAAACTCACTGCTTTTATATGCCTTGTTAAGGCCCTGCATGATGAGATCAAAAATCGCTTGAGAATTTTCTGTCTCAATTATCTTATTAAGGAGTAGAGCCTGGGAAAGCTTGCTGTGCATTTCTGACAGCTTAAATTTAAAAAATCGATCTCTCCGAAAGGATTCCCTTTTTTCCTTTTTTTCTAATCGATTTATTAATCTATCCTGTATCCTTCCGCTATATCTATATTTCATTTTTTTATTACTGTGTAACGCCTTCCTTAAAAAAGGTTATGGTATGGTATTTTGGTTACTCCAGGGCTCATGTGTCTGTAGGAGGTGCTTTTTTGCTTACCTCTTTTGACTCATTTTTTGTGTCATCTTTTTTTGGTTTTTTATCTTTGTCGTCTTTTTTGTCTGGTTTATTTTTAGATGCGCCTGATGCGTAATCAGTTACATACCAACCTGACCCTTTG
>JAFDDS010000141.1 GCA_019310745.1 Deltaproteobacteria bacterium
AGGAAAAAAATTTTTAAGTCAAGGGAAATTGGTTTCTTTTATAGCCTTAAAGAGTTACCTAATGCAAGACTGGTATTTGAGAGTATCTTCCAACTTTAAGAGATTTGCTGAAGAGCGGAAAGTTAATTTAGATCAAGGAGTAAGCTATGTCAGATAAAAAAAAGAAATTTAGCTGGAGGGGGTGGATCACATTTGTGGTCACCATCTCCTTTATTGCAGATACCATCTCAGGTATTATTCTTTATATAGCCCCACCGGGAAGGGTTGCACATTGGACTAACTGGACTGTCTGGGGACTTGATAAGGAAGAATGGGGAGCTATTCACACCATTTTCGGTTATGTCCTCCTCATCATTGTGGGCATTCATCTTTATTACAATTGGAAGATTTTTTGGAACTTTATCTGGAGTAAGGTCCGTAAGGCCTTGAACCTCAAGCGGGAGCTGATTACAGCTGCCCTGCTCTGTCTTTTCCTTTTCCTTGGGACCCTTTGGAATATTCCGCCCTTTAGTTCCACAATGGATTTGGGGGAACATTTTAAGCAAAGTTGGGAGGAAGCTAAGGTTGAGGCACCTATTGCCCATGCGGAACTATTGAGCCTTCAGGAGTTCGCAGAGAAAATAAAAGTTCCCATCGCCCAAATTCTCCGTGCTCTGAGAACCAGGGGCTATAAAGTAAAGAACGGCCAGCAAACAATCAGTGAGGTTGCCAAGGAAAACATGACCTCTCCCAATAAGCTCTATGAGGCCATAAAATCTGAAGGTGTGAAGGCCTCTGTTCCTGATATTATAGGAGGGACCGGCATGGGGAAAAAAACAATCGATGCGATCTGTTCTGAAAAAGGCCTCTCTCTTGATGATGTCTTAGCCAGACTGAAGCAGAAAGGCATTAAAGCCAATCCCAATGATAAGCTCAAGGACGTGGCAAACAAACTTGGAAAAACCCCCATGGAGATTTTTGCTATCATTGAGGGCAAAAAGTAAAATAAACAATCAGTACCTCTGGGTCGGTTATTTTTTTTATTTGGCTACAATGTTAGGAACATAGGACACATTCACCAAACCCATCAAGCGAGAAGAGCTGTTAGAGGCGGTTTTGGAACTCCTAAAGTAATCTTTCAAAGGGTTCAAATCACAAAAAAAGCTATATATACCGGATATGTGCGCTCACTCTATTTTATTTCAAAATGTTTCGATATAATTTTCATATTTTCTCTTTACATGTATATTAGAGATAATTATTATTTTGCCTTAAGTTAGACGAATACAAGATTTAATCTGCACGAGGGGAGATAATGTCAGAATAAGTGTTTTTCATTACCAATTTATGGGAAGGGGGCCTTAATGGATACTACTGAAAATAAACTTAAAGAGTTAAAAAAAAGGGAAGAAAAAGAGCTCGCCATGGGGGGAGCCAAAGGTATTGAGAAGCAACATGATAAAGGGAAGCTGACCGCAAGGGAAAGACTCGATCTCCTCTTTGATCCTCATAGTTTTCGGGAACTTGATATGTTTGTCAGACATCGGTGTACCGACTTTGATATGCCTGAAACATTTATTCCCGGAGAAGGTGTAGTTACTGGCCACGGTACTGTAAATGGTAGACTAGTATATGCATATTCTCAGGATTTTACTTCTGTAGCTGGCACATTGGGAGAGATGCATGCCAGAAAAATATGTAAGGTTATGGACCTAGCTCTCAAGACAGGAGCACCTATTGTTGGTTTCAATGATTCAGGAGGGGCCAGAATACAGGAAGGTGTGGATTCTCTCGCTGGATACGGAGACATCTTTTACCGCAATTCCTGTGCCTCTGGAGTGATTCCTCAAATATCGGCTATTATGGGACCCACGGCAGGAGGAGCAGTATATTCCCCGGCTATGACCGACTGGATATTTATGACAAAGAAAAGCAGTTATATGTTCATAACTGGACCAGCGGTAATTAAAACAACTATTGGTGAGGAGATAAGCCCTGAGGATCTGGGAGGAGCGATGACCCACAACACCAAAAGTGGGGTGGCTCATTTTGCATGCGATAGCGATGCACAGTGTATAGAAAGAATTAGAGAGATGTTGGGCTATTTACCATCAAATAATATGGAAGACCCTCCAGTGGTGGAGTCAGGAGACGACCCTAATCGGACTGATCCTATGCTTGATAGCATTATCCCTGATAATCCAAAAGCCTTTTACGATATGAAAGACGTTATTATTTCCATAGTGGACAATGGCCAGATCTTTGAACCACATGAGCATTATGCAAAAAATATGGTTATCTGTTTTGCCAGATTCGATGGAAAAACAGTAGGGATTATTGCAAATCAACCAAGATTTCTAGCAGGTTGTCTTGATGTAAATGCCTCAGATAAAGCAACAAGGTTCATTAGGTTCTGTGATGCCTTTAATGTTCCCCTCCTTACTTTAGTGGATGTACCTGGTTATTTACCAGGAAGTAACCAGGAATGGGGTGGTATCATACGGCATGGTGCCAAACTTTTATGGTGCTACAGCGAAGCTACTGTGCCAAAGGTAACCGTGATAACGAAAAAAGATTACGGAGGATCATATCTTGCTATGTGCAGTAAGCATTTGGGTGGTGACTATGTGTTGGCATGGCCTACCGCGGAGATTGCTGTCATGGGAGCTGAAGGAGCGGCTGAGATTATTCACCGAAGGGAGATCATGGCAGCATCTGATCCAAAGGAAAAAAAGGAAGAGAAGATTACCGAGTATCGCAATCTCTTCTCCAATCCATATATCGCTGCCTCCCGGGGATTTGTAGATGCAGTTATTTTACCACGGGATACACGGCCTCGGATTATAGATGCCTTGAAGATACTTACTACAAAAAGGGAATCAAGACCAGCCAAGAAACACGGGAATATTCCGGTTTAGAGACGAGAGAAAGAGGACAGGCATGGCAGAAAAGAGAGATTTGAAACTATCGGAATCCAATAAAAGAGACTCTAATCTCAAAGGAGAAGAGGTTTATAAAAAGGAAAAGACACCATATGTAATCAATCTCTGAGGGATAGCCGGAAGACAAGAAATAATGGAGCTGAGAAGACTAGGCAGCTAAGAATCCCTCTAAAATAAAGCATTTTTACTCTGTAACACTTTATTATTAATGTGAAAAACGCTCCAAAAACTTAGGAGACAAAATTATGATCAGAGAGATTTCTTCGAAAAAGATCATCGAAGTAGTCAGGGATTTATGCATAGATGCAAATTATAACCTTGGCGACGATGTTCTTCGTGCCTTTGACAAGGCAATCGAGGCTGAGGAGTCAGCAACAGGAATAGAAGTCCTTAAGGAACTGAAAGAGAATGCCAGGATTGCTCGGGAAGAGAAGGCTCCGATATGTCAAGATTGTGGGCTTGCTGTTGTGTTTATAAACATTGGTCAAGATGTCCATATAATAGGCGGTGATTTAAAGGAGGCAATCAACGAGGGAGTAAGACAAGGGTATAAAGACGGGTATTTAAGGAAATCAGCGTGCCATCCTCTTACCAGAAAAAATACAGGTGATAATACCCCGGCTATTATTCACATTCAAATTGTTCCAGGAGATAAAATGAAGATCGTCTTTGCACCCAAAGGAGGCGGTGCCGAGAATATGAGCAGGGTAACTATGCTTACCCCGGCAGTAGGTATTGAGGGAGTGAAAGACTTTGTCGTAAATAGGGTGAAAGAGTCTGGTTCAAACCCATGTCCACCAACTGTCATTGGCGTTGGAGTCGGCGGAACCTTTGAAAGATCTGCAATCTTGGCAAAAAAGGCAATC
>JAFDDS010000142.1 GCA_019310745.1 Deltaproteobacteria bacterium
ATGAGCTATGCCTTGCTGCGTCGCAGTCGCTTGAGTCCACAGTATGGACTACCAGCTCGATACTTGCCGCTGTTGCAATTGGAGCCTTTGCCTTTTCAATAGGGCATCAACCTCCCTTAGAGATGACGATTCTATCCGGGGTGGGCACGTTCGTATTTATCGTACAATTCATCTGGTATAGGATGGCACGCAGATGGTGGACGATTCAGCACACACACTACCTGCGAATGAGGCACATAGAAGAGGAACTAGGCATCCTTTACATTCAACGTTATCACACCTTTCGCGATGAAGTATATGACCGCGGAAGAGGCCTCTCCTTCTCAGGGCCCAAGACAACAGTGCCAGAAGCTCGAAAAGATGAGATATCCTCCATAGGCCATTACCAATCATTTGGCACGTGTAACTTCTCACATTAATCTGTCAGATTTTACCCCATTAAACTGGACTCCACATTATTTTGGTTTTCCTGTGCCAGAGATTCAAAGTTGAAGATAAATTGACCCTTAATATCTGTATAAGCACTCAAAGCAAGATGATCATAGTTTTTTTCTAGCAACCAGCTTATGATATAATTATTCTTATCTTGGCGGTAGTAAATGGCCCTCTTGCAAGCTGCCTCAACTCTTTCCGGAGTATAGCGTTCTGAAAGGCGAATCAAATCCTGTGCAGAATGATAGGCCTCTTTGACACTGCTTGACCAGATATTTCCCACGACACAAACGACAGCCGGTCCAAATCGGTGGGCCTCCCGGAGAAGGGCCTGTTTCATGATCTGTTCCTGTTCCTCTGGATTCAGAAGCCAATGATGATCTACTTTATTCACCACCTGAATTATTCCTCCTTTCCGGGATTACATAATCTCTGTAGATGCCAGGCGTACATGTTCAGCGGTGGCAACTGCACATTTTTCCATAGCAGCTGCCAAAAGAGCGCCCTTGGCCAGCGTATTAGCCCGTCTAAGCAAACCCCCTGAACCCTGATGGATTGCCAAAACAGCCTCATCGGCAAAAAGCCCTTCTCTACCGCCGGCAATTTTGAGGTGGTGATGGATGTATGCATGCATATCTTTCAGTTTCAGCCCTTCTAAATAGCTTCGGCCAACCACGCGGGAGGCTAAGGGACGAGAGCTTTGGTACATCAGCTTGTCAATAAGCTTTTTTTGACCACTTAGGATCATAGGCATGAGGGATTTTGAATCAAACTCGAACTGGGTTAAGGTGTGAAGTTGCGCATATATTTCTGAACGAAGCAGGTGGGCTTCGTCTATTACCAGTACGGGAGTTTCCTTTCTTCCGGCTATTTCTGAGATAATGTCACGTACTATTTTGGTCATGAGCGCAATAGAAAAGGAACGATATTCAATTCCAAAGACTAAACAGATCTGACGGAACAGCTCTAAAAGACTCCCTGTGGTGGCCACAATGGGGATTATTTTGAACTCCGAAGGATGCAGCTTGCTGGTGGCATAGCGTAGTGAAGTTGACTTTCCAGAGCCTACATCACCGGTAATAACCGAAACCGCGCTCAGTCGTACTGCATAGAAAAATCGTTTAAGCAGTGCATCTAACCCCGGCAGGGGATACAAATCTTCAATCTTCACATCCTGGGGAAACGGCTCACTGGTAAAACCAAAAGCATGTTTAATATCAATCATCCCTCACCTCCTGATGTAAAGAGACTACCGTCTCGATACAAATCCTTATTGTCAGCTTCCCTACCTTCGGGAAAATCTTCCGGCTTTATCCATTCCTTTTTCTTTGATTTCCTCCTAATGCGGCTATTAAGGTGAACATCCAGGGGAATGAGAAAACCATGAGACTTCTCTTCAAATAACACCTCGATCCGCTGTGGGTCTCTTGCATGATATAAAAGGGTCACGGTATTTCCTATTAATCCCTCAGGGGCTTCATAGATTTTGCCTAGCAAGGATACGGTTCTGTCTTTGCCCACCTTACGGCGCATTTGCTTACGAAAATAACTCATCAACTCCTTAGGTGCCGGTCGGATTAGTGCAATATGTTCTAAATAACGATCCAAAGGACGTTGTTTAGTACTCCCATGTACTCTTAAGTGATACTCTTTGTCTATCCAATCATGCAGCATTTCATTCAACATCTGCAGGCTGATCTCTTCAGACACGAAGGGTAGCAACTGCATACGGATTGTTTTCCAAAGTCGTTCGATTTTACCTTTTGCAGCTGCGTCATATGGATCTGTAAATACAAGGCCGATCCCTAAAGCTGCAGTACAATACTTTAGTTGATGAGACCGAAAACTAGGTGCATTATCCACGTAAAGTTTCCTGGGAAGCCCTCTCTTTTCTAACGCTTTGATCAGGCAGTCCAGATAGTTCTCCAGATTCTCCCCCAAATAAAACTCAGCGTGGGGAATCAGTCTGGAATGATCATCTATGAATCCAAACAGAAAAGTCTTTCTAAGCCGGCCTTCCACATTCACCTTGGGTCCATGCATACAGTCAGATTGCCACAGGTCATTGGGAAGCTCGGCTTCAAAACGCCGCCTGTCTTCCGGCTCCTTTAATTCTTTATCCAGTCCATGACGTTTGAATATTCGGTAAATGCTTTGTACAGAAGCCTTGAAATCCTTATCGATGATTCCTTTACCCTTGGCTACTTTAAGAAGAACCGGTAGTGAGGCTTTAGGCAGTTCTCTTTTGAGATTTACCAGAGCAAGCTCTGTCTCCGGATCGATGCTCCTGGATAGCCCTGAATCTTCTCTGTCTTTCGGATACAGGCTTTCAAGTTTCCGTCCACTTTCTTCATACCTTTTAAGCCATTCTAATACTGTGGAACGGCTGATGTAGCTTCTACCCGTATATGGGATGTCCCACTTATTCGCAGTTATGTCCCGAATAAACGATTCTTTCTTTCCTCTCTCGGTTTCTTTGAGTCCTACCATCCGGAATATTACTCCAAATCGAAAAGTAGCTATCTTTTCTTTTTTCTCTTGATCCATGGATCATTCCTCCTCTTTGGTAATTCTTCTCATAAATTACCCGAATCCATAGGGAGGCGTCACCGCAAAGATCAGGTAGGGTTTTATTCGAAAAGGCTTTATCTCAAAATAATTCAGCGAATGGGTGCTTAGAATAATGCTTCTTAAAAACAATTCACCTAAAGCTCTGTAAAGGTCCCCTTCAGTGTTACTCTGTCTGGAAGCCTGTTTTTGAAACCCCTTCCACCAGTACTGCTGACGTTGCCGGCTTATACAGGACAGCCACTTCTTGTTCAGTGCTTTCCCCATGAGGCTTGCAAGAATTAACATCCATGGAGCCCAAAACCCCCGGTAATGACTCTTAGGCCGGGCAGTATGCACAGCTCCACAATCCGGACACCTATACCTCTTGATCCAAAAAGCTTCGTTAAAACCGTCAAAGAATCTTAAAACATATCCGTGTCCCCAGACTCGGGTTCCTTTGCAGGTTGGACATCTATTAATATTAGGCCACGGATATTCTTTCCCTTTCTCAGAAAGATACTTGAAATCTATTGGGAATTGTATTATCAGATAAGTTATCCATTTATTTGGGTTGGGGTAACTGTGGTCTTCGTCGATCTGTTCAGTTACCCCTCTTTTTATCGGGTTGGATTAATTTGAGAAAAAGTACTATCTGCTTATTTTAATGTGAGAATTCTTTAGCGGCTTAATTCAAATCAATTTGAGACGTGACACCTGGCTCAGTGTTTGGTACAGCTGGACCAGCTGTTTCAGGGATTGGGCACGCGGACTAATCAGTTTCATCCGTCAAAGTCTCTCGGCCC
>JAFDDS010000143.1 GCA_019310745.1 Deltaproteobacteria bacterium
GTTCAGTGTGGTTTCCTCAAAAATACCTCATTTGATACCTGGAGAATCTCTAAAAATATCAGATATCAAGTATAGCCAGGATTATAAAGATGGCGGAGGAAAATGGGAGCTTAAGGCCAAAGAGGGCCATTTTTTTGATAATGATCAATTTATGGCTTTAAAGGATGTTTTATTAACATTAGACTCTTTTAACAAAACCTCTTATACTATAAAAGGGAATGAAGGTGATTATTTTAGGAAGACTGGGAAAATTATTCTAAAAGGGGAAGTGTTAGGTAGATCCGCCACCGGCTATTCCATAGAAACGAGCCTTTTAACCTATAGACAAAAAGGTAATAAGGTTGAAACCGATGAGCCTATAAAAATAATTGGTCCTTTCTTTCAAGTCAAAGGAGATGGTCTTTATATTGACCTCAGTAAGGAGAAATTTATGGTGAAAAAAAACGTTTACACAACCTTTAATAGTGAGGGTTTTTTTCAATGAGGATAATGCTTTCCGTTTTTTCTTTTAATATACTCATTTCATTTATTTTTCTCCTGTTTCCTCCGACAATTGCCTTTTCTCAGGAAAGTAAGGCGTCTAATCAGCTTTCCACAGAAAATCCCATTACTATTCACTCAAACACTCTTGAGTTTGATCAAGAAAAGAAATTGGTTGTATTTGAGGGGAAGGTGCGGGCCAAAACAGAGGGCATGGTGATAGATTGCCAAAAGATGTTGGTATATTATATCGGTAGCCCAACGAAGGAAAAAACCAATGTAGAATCCAGCCGGATAGATAAGATTATTGCCTTAGGAAATGTTATTATTAATCGCTTTGATGGTGGTGTGGCCCGGGCAGGGAAGGCAGTTTTTTATCAGAACGAGGAGAAGGTTGTGCTTACAGAAAATCCATTCGTTCAACAGGGGCCTGATTATGTAGAAGGGCACAGGATAATTATATTTTTAAATGAAAGCCGAAGTATTGTTGAAGGTAATGAAAAGAAAAGGGTCAAGGCTACTATTTTCCCTAAGGAGGAAAAAGGGAAACAATGAAAGAAGAGAACAGCAGAGGCTCTTTAAAGGTAAAGGATCTTGTTAAATCCTATGGGAAGAGGGTAGTAGTAAAGAGGGTTAATTTAGCGGTTAACAGAGGACAGGTTATTGGACTTCTTGGACCAAACGGTGCTGGTAAAACCACTACGTTTTATATGATAGTTGGCTTGATTAAGGCTAAGGAAGGTCAGATTTTTTTGGATGGGGAAGATATTACACGTGAACCAATGTATATACGAGCTCGGCAAGGGGTTAATTATCTGTCACAGGAACCCTCGGTGTTTAGAAAACTTACTGTGGAGGAAAACCTTTTAGCTATTATGGAGGTTATAGATATGCCAGTCCAGGAAAGGCAGGCATCTCTCCAGTCTCTTTTATCCGAGCTGAATATAGGCCATTTGGCCAAACAAAAAGCCTATTCTCTTTCTGGCGGTGAGAGGAGAAGATTGGAAATTACAAGGGCCATGATTACTCATCCCAAATTTATTTTACTTGATGAGCCATTTGCAGGCATTGACCCTATGGCTATTAATGATATAAAACACATTGTGAAAGGGCTTAAGGAAAAAAATTTAGGGATTCTGATATCAGATCATAATGTAAGAGAAACATTGGATGTCTGTGATCTTGCCTACATCATAAATAATGGAGAGATTATTGAGTCCGGTGTGCCCGAAAAGATTGCCACGAGCGAGGTAGTGAGGTCTGTTTATTTAGGAAAAGATTTTAATTTGTAGATTTTACTTCAGGTTATTATGGTACTTGAACTTAAACAATCAATCAAGATGAGCCAGCGGCTTATAATGACTCCGCAGTTGCAGCAGGCCATTAAATTTTTGCAACTTTCCAGCCTGGAACTATGCCAGACAATAAATCATGAAGTGGAGATCAATCCATTGTTGGAGGAGGTCTCTGGCGATGATGTCGAAGAAAAATCACAGGAAGAGGAAAAGAAAAATGAATCTATTAAAAACGATGATCCCCTCAAAGAAGTAACCATAAAAGAGACATTAAGGGAAGATTTTGATTGGGAGGCTTACATATCAGAATATAATACCGCATGGGTAAGCTCGCCGCAGGAAAGCACGGAAGATAGACCATCCTTTGAAAATTTTATTTCTACTAAAACAACTCTTTACTCCCATCTTATGTGGCAATTGCAGGTTGGAGATCTTGATGAAGCGCAAAGAGAGATTGGGAGATACATTATTGGTAATATAGACCCCAATGGCTATCTTAAAGCCTCAATTGATAATATTGTTCAGTTTACTTATAGATCAAGAAAAGAGGTATTGCAGGTACTGGATAGTATCCACGAGTTTGACCCTATTGGTGTCGGCGCAAGAGATAACAGGGAGTGCCTTTTAATTCAGCTCCGTTTTCAGGGTTTGGGTGGGAGTATTGCCGAAAAAATCTTGACTGATCATATGAAGCAACTGGAGAAAAAAGGATATAATCAGATTGCTAAGAGCCTGGGTGTTTCCTTAGAAAACGTTTTGCAGGGTGTTTCTTGTATAGCATCTTTAGAACCTAAACCAGGTCGTTTCTACAACGATGAAGAGACTATATATGTAATCCCCGATGTTTATGTCTATAAAGTAGGGGATGAGTTTTTTATTGTCTTAAATGAGGATGGTCTTCCAAAATTACGAATCAGTTCTTTTTACAAAGATGTTTTTGCAAAGAAAGATGATAAATCAAGCGATACGAGAGAATACATTCGGGATAAACTGAAGAGTGCTTCTTGGCTCATCAAGAGCATCCAGCAAAGGCAAAAAACGATCTATAAGGTGTCAGAGAGCATTCTTAAATTCCAGAAGGATTTCTTTGAGTCTGGTCCCTCGAATTTAAAGCCAATGGTCTTGAGAGATGTGGCAGAAGATATACAAATGCATGAATCTACTGTAAGCAGGGTTATGAATAACAAATACATGCACACTCCATTTGGTATTTTCGTGCTAAAATATTTCTTGAATAGCACTATTCAATCAGTTGATGGAATAGACAAGATAGGCTCTTTGAGTGTTAAGGAGATGCTTAAGAAGATAATAAGAGAGGAAGATAAGTCCAAACCCTTTAGCGATCAAGAAATAGTAAATATTTTAGGACGATCAAATATAAATATAGCACGGAGGACTGTGGCTAAGTACAGAGAGATGCTTAAAATTCTTCCATCGAATCAGAGAAAGAATACTTACAGGTGGTCTCGCTGAATTATTATTTTACCTTTTCAATAGTAAGGCTTAGGGTCAACCTGATAAGATATAATGTAATTAAAAAATTGTAAATTCAAATACCCGCCTGCCAACTGCTTGGCCCGATGTAATCGGGGGCAGGGATGGCGGGCAGGCCTGATTTATATGGCCATAGTTACAAATGCATTTATCCTGAGATATTTAAGATATAACACCTTGTATCACCTGCGTCGCGCCTCCCGATCCTGCCCAGTCTTGGGACGGGAAGGGCAGGATTGATACAAATGTTACAATTTTGGACTCTATAGACATTTTGTCAAGATCGATGTTTGACTTTGCATAATTTTTTTGTTACTTATCCATCTTCTTTGGGGAGGGTAGAATGGAGATATCTTTTACGTTTAGGCATATGGAACCATCAACAGAATTAAGGTCATATGTTGAAGAAAAGGTGTATAAAGTAAAGAAGTACTTTGAT
>JAFDDS010000323.1 GCA_019310745.1 Deltaproteobacteria bacterium
ACCATTGAGGAGATTTACAGGAAAACACTGAAAGATGATCGACCAGATGATGTCGATATATGGATAGGAGTAAACTATGTATAGCCTAAATCAAAGATTTGACAACAGAGATATCCCTGAAGATGAGTTCATGACCTCTGGAAATCTCGCCTGTGCCGGTTGCGGGGCATCTCTTTCCATGAGGCTGGCATTAAAAGGGTTAGGGAAACCAACTGTGCTTGTGGTGCCTGCCTGCTGCTGGACAATCATACCAGGCATCTGGTCTTTCTCCACCATGGATGTTCCCTTTTTTCATTGTGCCTTTGAGACAACTGGGGCAACCATATCTGGTGTGAAGGCAGCATACAGACAAAGGGGCATGGATGAAATTTGCGTTGTTGGATGGGCAGGTGATGGAGGCACCTTTGATATTGGTATCCAGGCACTGTCAGGTGCTGCAGAGAGAAATGATGATGTTATTTATGTATGCTATGACAATGAGGCCTACATGAATACCGGAATCCAACGCTCGAGCGCAACCCCGAAGGGTTCCTGGACAACAACAACCCCGGTGAAAAAGCCCAAGTTAGAGCAAAAGAAGGATTTTGATGAGCAGGATATGATCGCCAAGTTTAAAAAGGCCAGGTCGATCAAAGGAACAAAATTTATCCATCTCCTTGCCGCCTGCCCCACAGGCTGGAGAATGCCTGAAAATTTGTCCATAGACGTTATGCGCCTGGCTGTGCTATCCAACATCTTTCCTTTATATGAGGTACACGACGCTGAGATCTACACACAAACAGTGATCCCTGATGAAATTATTCCAGTGGAGAAATATATCCATCTTCAGGGCAGATTTAGACACTTGACCGAGCAAGATATTAACGAATACCAAAAGATGGTGGATAAAAGGTTTGAGCGTTTACAAGAGAGATTTGAAAAAGGAAAGACATCTATACCAAAATAGTGCTCGCTGAGTTCTCTTGATCCTTTTTTTATTCTTTTCTCTATTCCTCGTTTTATATGTAAGCTTACCTGCCAATGGTATCGTCAAATCCTTTAAATTCCTACAAAAGGAATCAAACGATTTGACACGAATACCTCAATTGCTTATGCTACTTTTATTTTCAAAGCTAATAGCAGTATGGCTATGAATATGGTTTATACTGTTACAATAATCTCAACCGAACGAAGGCTATGACCATCCGCAGGGTTCTCATATTTACCCCAATAGTGATCATATTATTCTTGCTCCAGTCATATTTCTGGGTACCTACCTATAAAGAGCAATCACGTGGCAATCCCAATCGTCTTAACGAATACATTACAGCATCCATAGGTGATGCCAGCATCCTCAATCCGATCCTGTCAATGAGAAGACTAATATACTCAGCTATGGAAAATTACAAGCAAAGGAAGTGATTGAGCTTCTCAGAATGGCTAAAGCCGGAGATCTAAAGACCAGCAACGAGACAAAGGCATCTTTGGACAACATTAGAGATATTTCTATCATTCCAGCCAGCGAATTTTTGGTAACGAGATATGAGAAAGAGACAAAGCGAGACCAGCAAAAGAGAGAGGTAAGGATTCAGGTCAAAGCGCCGGCCAGGATTAAAATGCTCTTACACAGCGTAGATCAAGATCTCTTTAAAAACCTCTCAACTATTTTGGGTAAGCAATATTTTAGCTCCTTTAATGGGGAGTCTTACTTAAGATCTGATAGGGAAGTTGAGCAAAATAAAATGGCTCCATACGCACAAAAAATCCTTCCTTCTATTGAACATAATCCAATTATGGTCTTTACGTTACGTCCCAATGTGAAATTTCATGATGGCCATATTCTTGATGCATACGATGTCAAGTTCACTTATGAGGCAATCGTAAACCCAAAGAACCTCTCTCCACGGGTAGCAGATTATGAGCCAGTCAAGCGTGTGGAGGTAATTGATCCCCTGACCGTCAATGGGAATACTCCCTGAACACCTTTTAAATGATGAAGCCTTAGGAGATGAGGCTAAAAGAGCTGGAAAAGAGCCGAAAAAATTCTCCTTGCGGCAGAGCAGCTTTAATCGCCACCCCATTGGATGCGGTCCCTTTGTATTCAGAGAGTGGAAATCGGATCAATACATCATAATGGATCAGTTTGATGAGTATTGGGAGGGGCCACCAAATTATAAACGATATGTCTATCGGGTCATTCCCGATCTTCTCACCCAAGAGATGGAATTCTATGCAGGCACTGTTGACAGCTACGGTGTTCAGCCCCATCAAGTTCAGCGCCTAAAAGGCAATCCACAGTATCAGAGCTTTTCAGGGCCCTCTTTTGGCTACACCTACATCGGCTATAACATGAGGCGAAAACCTTTTGATGATCCTCGAGTCCGAATGGCCCTAAGTATGGCCATTGATGTGGATAAAATCATAAAATATGTCCTCTATGGTCAGGGGGAAAGGATTACCGGCCCCTTTGTAAAACAAACTGATTATTACAATCAAAGAGTCAAAACCATTCCTTATGATCCCAAAG
>JAFDDS010000144.1 GCA_019310745.1 Deltaproteobacteria bacterium
TCCCTCGTTCACTAGGTTCAACCAACATCATGAAACAATCGACCCAGTTTGCCCGGGTTACTCTCCTTATAACGTAACATTAGGTCAATGGAAAGGGCTGCATCTTCAAAAGAATAGTACACCGGCAACTTAGCGGAAACACATTGTTTAACGATTTGCTCGTAGAACTCAGTTTCTCTTGGTAAAACACCGGGTTCTATGACTACCGATGTGGGCTTGGGAGATGTCCCGCTTTTGGTAAGAAAATAAACTAGTGGCTTCATTCTCTTTTCTAAATCTGTAATGCTGCTGTACATCGTCGGTACATAGAACTTAACCGCGAAGTTTACTTCATCCCACCGTGATACAATATCAATCATCTTGGACACTCTATCGGTTTCTGTCAGGTATTGTCCGTAATCGATGGGATTTTTCAGTATGTTGCCAGCATATGACGTGAAACCAAGGATTTCCCTGATTTTTTCTTTCGGTAGAGGAGGCACCAGGAGTCCCCTCCTCTCAAAAGCATCTGTTATGAGAACGCTTGCACCTCCACCACCACCAATCAACACCACATTTCTCCCATCAGGCACAGGCATATATAGTAGCGTCACCAATATATTGACCATCTCCCAAAGCGAACCAACACGAATAACCCCCAGCTGTTTACAAAGAGAATCCCAAACGACTTCATCACCAGCTAAAGCTGAGGTATGTCCTGCTACTGCTCTTGCCCCTCCCTGGGTAACTCCTCCTTTGAGCAATAAAACAACTTTCTCTTTGGCTGCCTTCTCCAGAGCACGGCGGAATCTCGTACCGTTTTTGGTCCCCTCAATATAAAGGGCTATCACTTTTATCGCGGAATCAGCGGTAAGATATTCCAGAAAATCACTTTCGTCCAGGTCACAGGCATTGCCGTAGCTGATTACCTTACTAAACCGGACGCCACGTACAGCTGAGTGCCTTATCAAATAGCTAGTGTTTCCACCACTCTGACTGATAATACCAACCGGGCCGCTATCCCGCGGAAAGAGCGTGCTGAAAGACATAGCGGATTCGGGACAATATATACCCATGCAATTGGGCCCGATGATCCGGACACCGGTCCTTTGGGAAAGTTCAGACAACGCCGACTCCAATTTTACACCCTCTTCTTCTCCCGTTTCGCTAAACCCGGAGGTGCAGAAATGTATTGCCCGAACTCCTTTTCTGGCGCATTCTTTGATCAATTCAGTGGATACTTTCGCAGGCACGGTACTTATTACATAGTCTACTGGGGCAGGGATATCCTCAAGGCTTCGAAAGACTTGCATGCCGCGAATCTCTCCTCCCTTAGGATTGACCAGATAAATAGGGGGTTTAAAATCAAATTCAAGCAGTGAGTCGAGAAAACATCGAGTCCAATGGGTTGGATTGGCTATCGTTATGCCGGCAATGGCAATGGAATCTGGATAGAAAAGATGGTCTATCGGCGGCATTATATCTATAGCTTACATTCTTTGGGGGTAAATCTGTTCAGGAAAATTCTCTAAAAGCCTTAATGAAATGTCTAATTCTTAGCTTATTAAAAGCACACCATCGCATCAATATTTTGCGACTCGAACATTGGTTCGTTAAGCTAGACTAATGATAGCCCGAAAACGAAGAATAATCAAGTACTATCGCTAGATTTTTTATAGCCGTGGAGGATTGCCTGGGTAACGTCTTAAAATTCCTGTAAAAAGAAATATGGCGTAAGATACCTCCTAAGAAAAAATAATAAGGGTCGAAAGACCCGGAAAGGAGGAACATACGCCATGCATAGGATATCACCATCAAAGAAAATAAAGCAAGATATCGAAGAGATATTTCAAGGCTGGGAAGAACGAGGAGATACACTGCCATGGCGGATGACTTTTTCAGTCCTCCTTTGTTATACTGAAGGGAGAACTTTGAATATTGGAGAAGGATAATTTCAGCTCAGGCTTATTTTTCGTTGGAAATCGATACCGCCTCTAAGCGCATCCTGTATTGGAAGAGACTCGAACTTGACAGTGGGGGGAGTGATATACTATGAGCTAAGATTTTGGGGAAACTAAACTATTACTAAGGAGTTGAACTATGACCAAAGGTTACGCTGATATCCCTGAGGGCCAGGTTTCTTATAGGTCTGAAGGAAGTGGACAACCCCTGCTTCTACTTCACCAGACGCCGTGGTCGTTTGAGGAATACTCCCTGATGATTCCGATTCTCGCTAGGACCCACCATGTAATAGCGATGGAGACCCTCGGCTATGGTTACTCTGACGATCCTCCCAGGGAATATGAGGTAGAGGACTTTGCCAGAAGTGTCGTCAGCTTTCTCGATGCTTTGAATATTGCAAAGACCAGCATTGTCGGTCACCACACTGGCGCAATAATAGCAACTGAGGTGGCGTCTGCTTATCCCGAGCGGGTAGATAAGCTCATTCTTTCCGGCCTTCCTTATCGGGAACCGAAGGACTGGGAACCGCTTATGAAAGAGATAGAATCCCAGATGAAATCGCCGACAGAGGACGGCTCGTTTTTAATCGACCTGTGGAACTGGATTAGGTCTACTTCCCTTAAGCCCGAGATGAAATTACTCATCAGGTTTTTCATTTTTAACCTGGATAGCTATACCAGAACTTATGATGCGCACTTTTCTATGGCCCGGTATAATATTAAACCGCGCCTGCCCTTGATTAAGAGCCGGACCCTCGCCCTGAGCGGCAGTGATGACTTTTTCATCGACGAGCTTGAAGCTATCAAAAAAGCCATACCCCGGTGCCAGACAAAGGTAATTGAAGGCACAGGCTCTGCCCTTTGTCTGGAGAAGCCCGAGGAATTTGCTTCAGTCATCCTAGAATTTCTGGGGAATCCCTGAGAGCGCCCCTCTGATTGGGCAGAGGAGACAAGCTGGTTCAGGACTGGATTGCTGTCTATGACGAGATGACGGCGCCCGAGGGTTGGGACTACGACTCCAGCGAATTCTTCCCTGAACCCAAATAAGTGAGCATCAAACAATCCTTCCTTTTTAGATAAAAAAAGAGCCCTGTGGTTTCCAAGCCACAGGGCTTCGTTATACCTAGTAAAAGGGAAAGTTTTTTTGGAGCAGCAGGCGCTTGGCACATCCTTCGAATGGTATTGTCTTTCTCAAATCCGTGACCGGATGTATTGAGCCTCTTCATATGTCAGTAATCGGGCCCAGCCGGGTTCAAGCAGTTTCTTATCGAATTCATTATTCAATACTTACCTCAAATGTTGTTCTTTCGTTGTTTATCAACGTTCTTAAGCAGTAGTTAGACCTTCGTCCTGAAAATACGGATTAATGTATATACTACTACCGTTTTTTAGGATTTACCTGTGTATACTGCCTTAATAACGTCCATAAGTTCCGTAATTTACGACGCTTGTGCTATCTCATCATTGAGACTCCATTTATATGGCGTTGTGTTTTTTATCTTTTCGGCTTCTTCTATTGTCAGTTCTCGAAATACATCCTTTATCAGTGTCAGCATCGCCAGTCAGTAATGACGTGACTTGAGGACGAAGGCCATGTAAGGAAAGCAACTTTGAACTCTCGATTACGTCACTCAAAGACTTAGGCAACCAAGAGGGATAGCTAATTTACGTCGCGCCGCCCAGCCAAAACTGAATAAGAAGATGGATTGTTGATTATGTAGTTCGGTAGGTGTACTATG
>JAFDDS010000145.1 GCA_019310745.1 Deltaproteobacteria bacterium
TTATTGATGAATATCACTCGGGGTAAAGTATATTTCTCAGAAAAGTCCCAGACCTTTTCTGTGCCTACCTTAATACTATCAACTGCATCAATAACAACCAGAGCCCCCTCTGCTGCCTGAAGACATATCTTGGTATCAGAAAGGAAATCGTTTTCACCCGGTGTATCTATAAGATTGAATTTCCTGCTCTTCCAGGTATAGGGATGAAAGGCAGTGCTGAGGCTGCCCTTTCTTTTAATCTCTTCCGGTTCAAAATCCATAATGGAATTACCATCGTCTACCCTTCCCAATCGGTTTGTCGACTTACTGTTAAAAAGAATAGCCTCTGCTAGTGATGTCTTTCCACAACTACTATGACCTATCAATCCTATATTTCTAATCTGATCAATTTTTTTTACCATATAATCTCCTCATTTATTTATATAATTCGACTATATTCCATATTGCAGCAAATAATAACTTGAACCAACTGATAGGTAACTTACCTTAAAAAGAAAAAATGTCAAGGCAAGAATAATGTAAAAATAATAACCATGTACCTCAGTCCATTTTCCATTGACCATGACCAGATTTTCGTATATTTCGATGATCGGAAAACGATAACCGGGTAATAAAAAATATGAACCTTAATTCTATTACTCTCCATCGTTGACAGTGAAACAATCATTGATTAGAATATCATTAATACCAAAGAAGATCATATTTTTTAGGCACCAGAAAGGAGAAAAAATGCCCTATGCAATAGCTATGGCTGGAAAAGGAGGAACAGGCAAGACTACTGTTGCTGGATTCTTAATCAAGTATTTGGTTCAAAAGGGTAAAATTCCTATATTGGCGGTCGATGCTGATTCAAACTACAACCTCAATGAGGTTCTTGGGGTTCCCCTGGAAGTAACTTTAGGCACTGCCCGAGAGGAAATGAAAGAAGGGGTGGTTAAGCAGGGGATGACCAAGCAGATGTTTATGGAAATGAAGCTGGCAGAGGCAATAGTTGAGGGAGAAGGTTTTGATCTTATTGCCATGGGCAGGCCAGAAGGCGCCGGATGTTACTGCGCCGCTAACAATCTATTATCTATGTACTTAGGAAACCTTATAGACAATTACCCTTACATGGTTATGGATAATGAAGCGGGCATGGAGCATATAAGCCGCTTGACAACGAATAATGTCGATGTTCTTCTTGTTGTTTCTGATTCTTCCATACGGGGGATTGAAGCTGCTGGCAGGATTAATACTTTAGTGGATGATTTGAAGGTAAGGGCAGCAAAGAAATTCTTGATAATAAATCAGGTACGGAATGGGTTAACTGACTCCTTGCAAGAGGCAATAACGAAACACGGGCTGAATCTGGCGGGAACCATTCCAAAAGATGATGTCCTTTACGAATTTGACATGAACGGTAATCCAACTGTTAATTTACCAGATGATAATCCAGCTCTGTCCACAGCATTTGAAATCTTCGATAGAATAATAGAAGCAAACTAAACAGGCGCTCCAATACTCCATCGCTCCAACCCGCCCGCCTCGCCTGAGCGAGAGCGATGTCGGGAAGGTACTCCAATTTGGGCGAAGCTCCTAAATTTTATACAGGATCTATGATGAAGATACTCGTACAAGATGGTTGAGTTTTCATTGGCAGCAATCCTAAAATTTTTAGGTATTAAGACTTCAGCAAGCAACTGTTGAATTTCCCAGCGACCGTTTTTTATTAATCAGGTTTTTTAAACACCTCTTAAATGATCCAGATCTTGATCTTTGATTGTAGTAAAAATGAATTGAAAAAAGCTCCTTAAAGGGATCCTAGGGTATTCTAAATTGTCTGAATAAGTGATGAATTCCGGTTAAAACATACAATAAACTGGTATTGCCCGAAACTGTTGAATTCAGTTAGAATTATGCACCCCGCCTGTTCATGTTACGTATAGTAATCATAAGGCAGGGGACTTATGGGAGACTTTCTATTTATAGCAGCTATACGTAACATATCCTGATTTTCCTATTATTATTAATATGTTATATGGCTTTATCCTGCCTTAGGCTTTAAGCAGGAGGAAAAGGCTTAGGGGTCTGACAGAAGGGTTTGGTGTGGAGAGGAACACCTAAAGATACGATCCTTTCTGATAAAAGCAGGAATCGAGCTAAGATTTTACCGCTTCAAGCCAAGTGAGCTTCACTGAGCTACCGCGGGTTGTCCAAATTGGGGTTTTTACGGCTATTTTGTACATTATTTAACTATGTTCATTAATAGTGAACATAGTATTTTTGTGTACAAAATAAAAATAATATAAATATATTAGAATGTTATTGACATTTGTTCACTAAATTGCTATGTTCATTAAAACTGAACGAAAAGAAATAATATACAAATTGAAGGAAATTCAACTCGATGGAAACTAAAGACAAAGAGCGAGAAATCCTGCAGAAGGCCTTGGAAGGACTCCAAAAGACAGCCAATCTGAATGCCCAGGTTCAGTATGGCAATTACGATTTCGACGCAATATTACGAATCGGGCTGAATGAAATGGAATGGGATTTTGCTGCGGAGGTCAAAAATAGAGTTACACTTGGCACCCTTGGAGCATTTGTCCGGCAACTACGCGTTTTTCCACAAGAACAAAAAGAGATCCTTGTTACATGGTACGTTACACCGCAAATGGCTGACAGAATGAAGGAAATAGGGATTCAATTCATCGATACAGCGGGTAATGCCTACATCAACGAGCCCCCCCTATTTATCTTCATCAAAGGGAACAGACCTGTTGACAGATACCCCATAGAGCGCCCAACCAGAGCATTCCGACCTATGGGACTCCAGGTCGTTTTTGCCCTCCTGTGTAATCCAGGTCTGGAAAATGAACCATTTCGCCAGATCGCAAAAGTGGCTAATGCCGCGTTGGGGACCGTCGACTGGGTCATAAGAGATTTAAAAAACATAGGTCATTTACTAGACAGGGGGAAACGAGGTCGCCACTTACTTAGGAGAAAAGAACTGTTAGAACGATGGGTGACCATGTATCCCGAGCAGCTAAGACCGAAAAATCTAGTAGGACGCTACGGGACCCCCAATGTTGAATGGTGGAAGGATGAAGAACTGACCAACTTTAGGGCCTATTGGGGAGGAGAAATTGCAGCAGCCAAGCTGACAAAATACTTAAAACCTCAAATCATAACAATTTATGTGAAGGTAAAACCCGGTAGATTGCTTCTGAAGCACAAAATTATGAAAAAACCCAATGGGAACATTGAGATTCTTAAAGCATTCTGGAATTTTGAGTATGACTGGCAATTTCCCAATTTAGTCCACCCGATTCTTATTTATGCTGACTTACTGGCAACAGGGGATACAAGGAATATAGAAACTGCAGAGATCATCTATGAAAGAGAGCTTAATCGATTTATCCGGGAAAATTGATGGCTTCAGAGTAAGGCTCTTTGAGACGATCGCTAAGGCGGCTGAATCGTTGAACGTGCCTTTTTTCGTTGTTGGAGCTACGGCCAGAGACATAATCTTGTCAGAGGGCTATGGCATAGAGGTCGGGCGAGCCACGAAGGATATTGATTTGGGGGTACAGGTGCCAGACTGGTCTGGCTACGAGCAGCTAAAAGCCGGTTTAGTTAGAACAGGAAAA
>JAFDDS010000146.1 GCA_019310745.1 Deltaproteobacteria bacterium
TCGCCAACCTGAACTTCATTATCACGGAGGCTGATAAGCGCTCTATCAAAAAAGTATCAATCACTATCCATGATAATAAAGAAAAAGAAGAGGAAACAGGAATACAATAATGCTTCAAAAAGAAAAGGAAATGACCGAAAAGAAATATTTTCTTATTGTAATTATTCTGCTCATATCGCTTATCAGTTGCACTACACCACAATTTTTAGGTCCACCACCTATTGTACCCGCAACTGCTCCTGCCAGGGAATCTGATACACTGATACAAGCAGTAGAGGCATATTATACTGCCCCTGATGTAGCTAGCATGCGAACCGCTGTTGAAACAGCCCGAAAAGCCGGTCCAGATACCGCTCTCTACCATGAAATCGCAGCCGACCTTGCATATCTGGAAGATCGACGTTCAGATCGATTTACACACCTTTTTGCTTCCCTGCTTGATCCAGCCAATGATACGCCACTCTTGCATCTTCACTTGCTTTCCAAAATGTCGGTGACTCTCAAAGAACGGATGAGAATGGAGCAACTCTGCGAGGCCTTGCAACACCATCCTGATCAAGAGGTAAAGGCTCTGGCAAACTATCTTTTGGGAATTTCCCTGTTCGTGCGCGGTGAGGTGAAACGAATGGAAAAAACAACTGCGACGAACGGTTTGAATATCCCACTCTCCTTGATCGGGACATGGGATAATGATCAGAACAAAGGCTTCGATATCTCCTATCCACCAGAACAGGAAATTGACTTGGATAAAACCTATCAAGGGCAATTGGTTGATATCGGCTGGCGGACACGGTATCCAACAGCTCTCTCAACCAACGCAATAAATTTAAAAGAGCTCCTGCATCCAAATGTCTGGGCTGTTGGGTATCTGGCATCGGTTATACATGCAATAAAAAAAGGGCCGTATGAGCTTCGCCTGTCTTCAACCGATGCCATAAAGGTTTGGGTAAACAACATCCTTGTTTTTGAAAACCGTCATATTAGCCAGTGGACATTTGATGGAATTGTCATTCCTGTTATACTTCGCTCTGGGGCAAACCGTATCCTTATTAAAAGTGCTCAGGGTAAAGGGAGGTGGCAATTACGTGCACGCATAACCAGACCGGGGGGAATGCCTGTTGACCCACCTATGTTGAAAGCTCTTCCTGCTGACACACCCTGTCCAACCGATACAGTAAAAATGACAAGGCCATTGACATCTGATATGTTACCGGCTCGATTTACCTCAAAAATTCTCAATGAAATTCGCAGACAATTTTTATTGATCAGGTCTGCGAGATTATTAGGCCTGAAAATCTCGGCAGTAAAGCTGGCCGAAACGTTTACCAACACATTTCCCACAAGTCTTCCAGGACGTTTCCTGTTAGCCTTTACATTGTGGGATAATGCCGAGCGCGGCCGCACTGCTGACTTGCTTGGGGCGCTTGTTCAAGAGGCTGGAGACCAGCTCATTCAGATCGCTAACAAACAGGCACGTTTCTGGCATCAGAATAATCTTACCCAAAAAGCACGAAAACGGCTCTTTACTACAACGACCACTCATCCAAATCGGCCAACCGCCTGGAAAAGTCTTGTAAGCATTTATAGGCAAGGAAAATGGAAAGAGGATCGTCTCAATGCCTTAAAGGTAATGGCAGAACAATGGCCGGATTGGCCGTCTGTGCAAGTGCAACTTGCCAATGCACTTGAAGCTCTCGGCTATCAGAAACCCGCGGAAGCCATTTATCGCCAACTGCTTTCTCATCTCCCTAATGACCGTCTCATATCACAGTCAATGTTTAGAATCTCTCGCAGTAAACAGAATTACACGGTAGCTGAGCATTATGCACAACAACTCACCGATGCATGGCCTCATCTTAGGTCTTCATGGCGGCGGCTTGGAGAGATTCGACGTCAATCGAATGATCGCCATGGAGCTGAAAAGGCATTTCTCACACTCATCGAACTTGCACCTACTGCACCTGACGGATACCGTCTATATGCCGAGCAGGCATACCTATATGGAGACCGAGATAAGGCCATACACTTTTTGCAAAAAGCCCTTGATCGGGATCCTGACAATGAACAGTTGGCAAACCGTCTGGATTTTATCGCGCCTCCAGTTTCAGGACCGTGGGCAAAAGATGTCCCTGATCAGGAGACTATCATAAAGGCAGTGGCCTTACGTAGTAATATTCAATTTCACAGCGGTGCAGATACAGCATTATTGCTTGATGACATGGTAACTGAACTGAAAAGAGATGGAAGTAGTGTTAATGTCATTACCGCCGTCACTCATATCTTAAACAAGTCCGGGCGTGATCAAATGACCAAATACACCCTTCCTAAAAGTGGTCGCTCCAGAATATTGCAAGCCTATTCGGTTGACCCAGAGGGTAAAAGAGTCGAAGCCTCTTCCATTCGAGGACGTGTAATCCGGTTTAGAAAAATACAAATCGGTTCAACAGTGGTTGTTCAATTTCGCCATGACGCCCCCCCTAACAAATATCTTGTGCAATATTACGCAAATACCTGGTGGTTTCAACAATATAAGACGCAAATATTCAATTCCCGATTTGTTTTATGGACACAAAAAGATAAAAAAATATTAGAATTTTTCCGGGGAAACATCAAACGGCAGACACATAAAAAGGGAAATTTTATCCGTATAGCATGGAGCACTTCTGAAGCTCCGGTACTTATACCCGAAAGTAGATCACCACATATCAGCGACATCGCATGGGTACTAAAAATTAGTACGGTTCCAACCTGGGGTCTCTTTCATAAGTGGGAAGAGGCCCTTTTGCACAATGTTTTCCGTGAGAGTCCAGAAATCGTCCAATTGGCAAACACACTTTTTAAAGGTGCTGATACATCAGTTGAAAAGCTGCAGCGCATACAAGCATACCTAATGACCGAAATTCGCTACCAGAAAGACTATGAACATATTATTACAGGGGTAAAGCCCCATGCAGCGCCGGTTGTACTCGCACGCCGATATGGAGATTGTAAAGATAAGGCAGTATTGTTTATCACGCTCGCACGACTCGGAGGAATTGAGTCCCAATTCGCACTCATACGCTCTCGTCATTTTGGTCAAATAAGGCAAGAAGTGCCGATGCAGCAATTTAATCACGTCATTGTATATATCCCACCCCAGCCGGGCCTTGAAAAGGGGCGATTTCTCGATCCTACAGTCGATGCACTGGATGTCAGTCATTTACGGCAGGATAATCAGGGTACGTGGGCATTTGTCCTGGATTTAAAAGGTGGGTATGCGTGGAAGCAGGTTCCCTTTCAGGCGGCAGAAATAGATTATTTGAAAAAGCAGATCGTGATGAATATTTTAGAAAACGGAAACTGTAATGCTGAAATTCTAATTACCGCCGAGGGCCGTAACGGAGCGGTACTTCGCAGGATCGCCCGAAATAAAGAAAATTTAACTCAATTCCTGCAACGCATCCTTAGCAACTTTATACCCGGGGCAAAAATGATCGATTATCAAACAATCGAGGCAGTTGATGTCACGCGTCCTGCAAAGATTAAAATTAGTTTTAATGCGCCAACATTTGTTCGTCGTGAAGGGAACGAACTGCGGTTTAAAATACCAAAAGATTGGCACCCAAAAAATCTCTTCTCCCTTG
>JAFDDS010000147.1 GCA_019310745.1 Deltaproteobacteria bacterium
TGCGTAACACCAAGTATGTCATAATTAAAGTCCAGCTCTTTATGGGCTGCCATCGAATAGGTAAGTTTGTTGAAGCATTTTAAGGCATATCTTTGCCGCCCCGGGTAGTTAATCACCGCATGGCAATCCTTCGGACAGTTATAGCAACTTGTGTCTCGATCTTTCAGTTTTCGAGTCAACTCCCCCCACTTCTCTTCAAGTCCTTTTTTCCAGTAACCCTTTTTCCGCTCACGCGCGTTGCCCCAGGCGAAATTGTCGACGTGGAAAGTTTCATCATCGTTGTGGGCCATAGGATCCCCACATATCGGGTTCTCATAAATTTCCTTTCTCAGGCGGAGGCATAACTCAAAAAGTTCATCCGGTCGGGCGATAGTGACGTCCCTTGTTCCACGAACAGCTATCGCCTTTACCCTTTTATCTCCCATGATCACGCCTACCCCTCGAGAGGCGCTGGAGTTAGAGTGTTCGATGGTGGCCATATAGACCCTGTTTTCACCAGCTAGGCCGATAGCGGCTACCTGGGCTTTTTCTTGCTTTAAATCCTGCCGAATACTTGCTGCAGTTTCATGGCAGCCTTTCCCCCGGAGATGGCCGGCATCACGGATTTCTACTTTGTCATTGTTTATCCACAAATAAACCAGGCTTGGGGACTTACCTCGAATGATTATTTTGTCATAACCGGCATGTTTCAGTTCCGGTCCGAAAAATCCTCCAAATAATGAATGCGCATGTAAGTTTGTCTGGGGAGAAAAGGTATTCACAACGGTACGATTGGCTCCGGGAACAGGTGTGGCATGTAAAAGACCGGTGCTGAATATGAGCAGATTATCGGGAGAAAAGGCTTCAACTTCAGGAGGAACCCTATCCCATAGTATCTTGTCAGCAGTACCCTGACCTCCCAGATGAAGTTCGGTTAACCTTGGGTCAGTTTCTACCTTCTCAATGCTTCCTCGGGATAGATCAATTTCTAAATTAAACCCTGTCTCTGCGTACCTCATTTTTTGGCCCTCTAAGATTAGTAAACCTTTAACATTGAACCAAACTAATCAGTTGCCTTTTCTGCATTTAGTGTTTCATTCTTAGGGCTGGAAGGTCCTGCGATGATGGAAAATCGGGAATTGATCTCCTCGACGATATTTGAAAGGAATTTGGTAATTCGCATCATGGCATCTTCCTGAAACTCATGCTTGAGCCCCACAGCCCATATGGCCGCCTGTAAATCCTCCCTGCACGTCTGGAGCGGAACGGCTACGGCGATAAGTCCTTCGATGTATTCTTCCCTGTCGTAGGCAATGCCGGTTTTCTTTACACTCAAAATTTCTTTTTTATAGACTGCCTTGTCAATGATGGTCCTGGTTGTATATGGTTTGGGTGTAGTTTCCGACAGGATTTTATCGATGTCTGTTCCAGGCAGTTGTGAAAGCAGGGCTTTTCCTGCAACCCCGGCGAAAATCGGTATTCTCATGCCGATTTCTGATGATAACTTCATCCTGTGAGCCCGATCCGCCTTGTCCAAGATAATGACCTCCTGGCCTGAAAGAATTCCGAAAAAAGTAGACAATTTAAAGTCACGGTTGATGGTTTCGAGATAGGGATGCACCATCTGGATCAACTCAGACCCCCCGGCAGCAGCATTTCCCAGGATAAACAAGCGTGGTCCCAATCGAAAGAGACCGTCCGGTCCTTTCTCAAGTACATCGAGATCGTTCAACGTATGCAGGATGTTGAATACCGTACTTTTATTCAGGCCCAGATTCTTGACTATTTCATTGAATCCAAAGGGACGTTTCGCTTCCGTCATCAACGCTAAAATTGAAAAGCATTTGTCAATGGCCGGCACCCGTTTATAATTCAGTGACATGTTGCCCTTTGGGTTATTTTTATCCATAAATTTATTCCAAAGAAACCATGATTCCTCGCCTTATTATCTATAGGGCGAACTAATGGTCTCTATATAAACCTAGGTGTTTCCCTTTGTCAAAGAAAAAAATAAGCTGATATCTTTTTGAATGGTCATCAGGCATTCTAAGTGCCATATATTCAAGATTGTTTACTCTTCGGGAGCTTCGATTTTCCAGAATCTACCGCTCGTCTGCGCCTACCCCGATTTCAAAAGATTTTTATTTTTTTAGGCATAGACAGACCAAGGGAGTCCACGCAAACGCAAGGCACAGATTTAGAATGAAATACCTTTACAGGCGGTGGAAAATGGGGTGCGCCAATCTGGAAATTGAAGGGATTGTTTTATTTGGCGGCACTCCTAACAGCACGGTAAGGGGGCTTCGAAAAATGAGAAACCCCGAGGAGATCAAAAGAGGTTCTATGCACTCCACCAAAAAGAGTTTTAATCGATATTTTTAGATTGAGATGGAAGACGTGAAAGGCAGTTACAGGCCCACAACTGATGATAACAAACAAAAAAGGGGCAGCTCCTTTGACCTTACACCATATCATTCTCACAAATGGTCGGAGCGCGTTGATTGAAACCCTGCCTCCTGAAACCTATTGAGCACTCCAGTTATAAAATATTCGAATAAAAAAGATTTTTCTCATTTTTCTTTACTCTTTCTGACGATAGTTCTTTTTTCTTCAGGAATAGGAGGCGGAACAGGCTCACCGGAAATCTTCGTCACCGCACCAAATTTAGGGGGACAAACTTCAAAGCAGGTTCCGCACTTTATGCATTTCTCCTGGTCAATGACATGGATCTGTTTCTTGGCACTTATAATCGCCTCTACAGGGCATCTCTTAGCGCAAATCATACAGGCCTGGCACTTAGTCGGATCAATATAGTACGAGACCACTTCGCGAAATAGACTATCTATCTCTTCGCTCGTGAAAAGTTGGTCATATTCTTCTGGGTTCTCAAGACGTGTCCCCAACTTCTCATTTTTCACCATCTTAATGTAGGGGACCAGCTTTGTAATTTCTGTAAGTTTGGACTTTAATTCTTCTTTGTCTATTTCTTCGCTTATGCCAAATGGTCCTATATTTTTCACCTTCTTGACAAAATCATTAATAACTTCGGCAAAGAGGATTCCTTCACCGGAAGACATAAATTCGATCCTTAACCTTTCTGGATTCAGACCTATGTGTTCCATTATTTTTCTACAGAGAAGCACCATGTTTAGTGCATGGTAATTTCCATGAGTAATATAATTACATTCATTAAGACGGCAACCACCAATAAACACCCCATCCATTCCATTTAAGAAGGCTCTGAGTACAAATTCCAGGTCGACTCTACCGGAACACATGACGCGAATAAGCCTGATTTCATTTGTATATTGCAGTCTGGAAACTCCAGCCATGTCAGCAGCGCCGTATGCTCACCAATGGCACACAAAACCTAATACTCTTGGTTTAAATTTAAGTCCTGTACTCATTCTTTCTAACCTCTTTTGTTAGTAATCCCGGCTTTTTTTGATTCGTATACTTCTACACAGCTCCAACTGCCGTATCCATTTTTTGTATGATCTCTTCATCTGGAACCGCCGCATCAATTTGGCTCAAGAGTTCTTCATCGGTATAGTGCTTTAGCTGTATAGCTCCTGTTGGACACTTTGCATTACAGAGGCCATCTCCTTTACAGATAACAGGATTAACTACAGCTTTT
>JAFDDS010000148.1 GCA_019310745.1 Deltaproteobacteria bacterium
TATATGAAAACCTGCCATATCTTTACGCTATACATAAGGCAACCAAGTTCATGAAGCTGGAATTGGCAACAAGCGGGTTACCGTGTCCCTTGCATCCAGGGGCATTGAAGTACTATCGGGAGATCGGAGGGGTAATGATACCTGATAGCCTGATTCCACCGGGCTCCTAAATAACACACCGGATCGCTGATAAAGCGATCCGGTAATACCCTGCATTTATCGACGAGAAAAAGGTACTTATTTGAATAAGGAAAATCCGACATCTGCATCCCCTATATATTCCGGGGAATCCGACAAGGGTATCAAGGAAGAGGTTGAGGAGGTAAAATCTTTTGTTAGAATCCTCCCTGGAGGATGGCAAACCACGACCTATGCCATTGCAGTAATCATGTCCCTTTTCCACATCTGGGTGAATACCTTTGGTGTGATGCCAGGGATCTATCGGAACGCTGTACACCTTGGTTTCGTTCTGATCCTGATCTTTTTCCTCTATCCCATATCAAAAAGGTATCCTCAAAAATTTATTACGCTTGATGTAATCCTTGCCTTTCTGAGTGCTATAGTAGCCCTTTATATCCTTCTTTTCGAGGAGGAGCTACATCTTGAAAGGGCCTCTGTCCCAATCCTGAGAGATTATCTATTTGCCGCCCTTGCACTTATTTTGCTGCTTTATGGGACATACAGGGCAGTCGGCTGGTTTATCCCTACCTTATCTCTTGTCTTTGTCTTTTACGCCCTCTTTCTTGGAAACATTATCCCGGGAACATTTCATTACCGGGGGGTTGCTTTAACACGCTTTTTGTACCGAATGTATCTAACAGATGAAGGGATATTTGGCATCGTCTGCACTGTCTCATCTACCTACGTGATCCTCTTTATTCTATTCGGGGCTTTTTTACTCAAATCAGGGGCAGGTGATTTCATCATCAAGCTCGCCCAGGCTGTAGCTGGTCATAGGGTAGGTGGACCGGCAAAGATAGCTGTGGTTGCGAGTGGTTTTATGGGGAGCATTTCCGGAAGTGCTGTTGCCAATACCGTGGCCACAGGTTCTTTTACCATTCCGTTAATGAAAAAGGTTGGGTACAGGGCACATTTTGCAGGGGGAGTCGAGGCAGCTGCCTCCACAGGGGGCCAGCTTATGCCCCCCATTATGGGTGCAGGTGCCTTTATCATGGCACAATGGACAGGGATTTCGTATCTCAAAATTATCGCCGTGGCTACTATACCGGCTATTATGTACTTTGCCTCTGTTGCCTTTTTCGTACACATCGAGGCCCTGAAACAAGGGATCATCCCAACGCCAAAGGAAGACCTTCCCAGATTAGGTGATGTCTTAAAAGAAGGGTTTCAGTTCACCATTCCTGTAATCATCCTTGTTGTGCTCCTTTTAAGAGGTTATACCCCAACATATGCGGCCTGTGTTGGTATGGGGAGCATTATAGTAGTAAGCTGGTTTAAAAAGAATACCCGAATGGGTATCAAGGATATACTCGATGCTCTTTATATGGGGGCCAGAAATACCATATCGACTGCAGCTATCCTGATCTGCGTTGGAATTATCATAGGCGTTGTGGCGATCACTGGGGTAGCCATAACCTTTTCAGGTGTAGTTATGGAGCTTTCTCATGGGATTCTATTTTTTGCGATCATATTGGTTATGCTGGCTTCTCTCGTTCTTGGAATGGGCCTTCCGGTTACAGCATCCTACATAATGCTTGCGGTTCTTGCAGGCCCTGCCTTAACCCAGATGGGTGTCTCGCTTCTTGCAGCACACATGATTATCTTCTGGTACAGCCAGGATGCCAATGTCACACCACCGGTATGCCTTGCAGCATTCTCAGCAGCAGGGGTGGCTGGGTCCAAACCTATGCAGACTGGCTTTTCTTCATGGAAACTTGCAAAAGGCCTCTATATAATCCCCTTTCTTTTTGCCTATACCCCCCTGCTTTTTGAAGGGCCTGTCATTGAAGTTATCATTACAGCCCTCTCAGCCTTAATCGGGCTCTTTGGCTTTACTGTATGCTGGGAAGGGTATCTCCTGCGAAAAATGAATATAGGGGAAAGGGCAATCACAGTACTTGCCACTGTCTTTCTTTTTTGGCCAGAAAATATCTTCAAAGGGGTGGGATTTATTATCCTGGCATCCATCTATCTTTTACAGCGGGTAAGCCTAAAAAGGCAAACATCTGAAATAACAGCACCCAGTTCTTCATGAATGGAATTACTTTATTTTCAATTTTCAATTCTTAATGCCAACCCCTGGCACTTCATGAATGCACTTCCTTAACAAAGAGATATGCTACTGTGCCCAAGGCAGCGGCAACAAAACAAAGACTAAAGGCAAAAGAAAAGGCCTCAGGCGGTAATTGCCCCTGGGGGAGAGAAAATTTATCGATACTAACCCCCATCACATGCTGAAAAACGCCTGCACCTGCCATAGTGAAGAAGTTCACTGCACTCATTGCGGTCCCGCTAATAGAACTCGGGAGCAACTCCTTGATATTGGCATACATCACATTGCCACATGATGTTAGAAACCCAATGAAAAAGAAAATCCCTGCTATCATGATAAGGGAAGGTGTTGGGAAAAAACCAGTCAAGGGAGAGAAAAAAATAGTATAGAAACACATTGCAAGCAGCATCACAGACTTCCTATTCCTGAACACTCGATCTGAGAGAAAACCCAAGATAGGCCCACCTAAAAGAAATCCTACTGAAAATAACATCAATATCTTCCCCCTCTCAATGAGGGGAATATTATAAACGTATTCCAGATACGGGCCTGCCCAAAGGCCGGCTATTGATATATAGGTACCGTATCTAACAAAGGCGGCTAAGGCAATAAGCCAAAAAGATGGAAGCCTAAGAACTGACAAAACCCCATCCAATGATCCCTTTACCCAGTTCTTATTTTGCAAATCTGGTATATCCCCTGCCTGGTATTCAACTGGAGAATCCTTTACCGCACTATAAATCCAAATGGTAATAACAAGGTGAATAATGGCAATCAAAAGAAAGGCCTTTCTCCAGCCTATCCAATTAACTGCAAATGCCAGAGGAGCGGTAGCCACGATACTTCCCATTGTCCCGATAGATAGGATAAGACCGGAGGTGGTGGCAAAGGCACGAGGCGGAAACCAGATAGAGATGAGTTTATAGGGCCCCATTAAGGCACAGGCCATCCCTACTCCCATCAATGCCCTCCCTATCAGGGCCACAGGAAATGAATGTGCCAAGGCAAAAATTATCGCACCAACTATCCCCACAGAAGAAAGGAAGAGGATCAACCTTTTAGCCCCAAAAATATCCATGGACGCTCCCATAGGAATCTGGATTAAGGCAAATGCATAGAAAAAAATCGAGCTTAAAAATCCCAGATCTTCGGCAGTGAGACTGAGATCTCGCATAAGCTCAGATGCTATCACAGCAGATGTAGCCCGATAGAACTGTGAAAGAAAAAACAACAGACTGAGCGGAAGAAGCATCCATATCCATTTACTCATTGTTACCACAAAAAAATTAGGAGTCTTGTTTGTAAATGGTGGGAGTATAGGTAAGCGCTGTTGGTATGTCAAGGATAGGACTTTTTACATTATTAAAGTTATTAGCCA
>JAFDDS010000149.1 GCA_019310745.1 Deltaproteobacteria bacterium
TAGGTTTAATCGGGTTTCTGGTAGGAATTATAGGAGGTTTTACCGGTCTTGGTGGAGGTATCATTATAGTTCCCACTTTGTTGCTTTTGGGTTTCTCGTCCCAGAAGGCAGTAGGAACTTCATTTTTATGTGTATTGCTTCTTTCTGTTTCAGCATTATTTGCGCATTTCAGGCTTGAGAATATTGATTACAAAATGGGTTTGTTTTTAGCCATAGGTGCAATTATTGGCGCACAAATAGGGGCTAGGATAACAGAGTTGGTACCTACTGAGATATTTAAGAAGCTATTTGCAATAATGCTTGTCCTTATTGCAATAAGGATTTTTTTTCAAAAATAGGAGCATGGAAAGCTAATTATATAGAGAAATTGTGGCTGGACTCTTCTATGATTGTTACGTGTTAAGCCTGAATTTTGGGATCTGTGGATAACAGGATACAGAGAGGAAATAATAAAAAAAGAGTTTGACAATTTAGTAATAACGGAGTTATTGATAACAGCGGTTTGCTTAAGGAATATGTTTTCTATTTTTAAGGAGTTACTATGCTAGAGATAAGGTGGCATGGAAGGGGTGGTCAGGGTGCAGTTACGTCAGTAGAGATGCTTACATTGGCTGCCATTGGAGAGGGGAAATTTGCTCAGGGCTTTCCGAGTTTCGGTCCCGAGAGAAGAGGTGCCCCCGTGGCTGCATTTACCCGTATTGATGACAAAAGGATAAAGGTCAGATCAGCTATCTACGATCCAGATGTGGTGGTTGTCCTTGATTCGAGTCTCGTTAGTCTGATTAATGTTACCGAGGGATTAAAATCCGATGGCACGCTGATTGTCAATACGACAAAATCCCCTGAGGATCTGAAAAAGGAACTTAACTTTCAAGGAAAAGTGGCTACTGTTGATGCATCCAAAATAGCCTGGGAAGAATTGGGAGTTCCGATTACGAATACCACTATGTTAGGAGCCCTGGTCAAGGCACTTAATATTGTGAAACTTGATTCGGTAAAGGCCCCAATGGAACACAGGTTTGGCAGGATTGCACGTAAGAACCTCGCTGCCATGAACAGGGCGTATGAAGAGGTAAAGATCAATTAAGATAGGCATATAGTGTGAGGTATTATAATGGCAGACAAGAAGTGGCCAGAAACCTGGCAAGAGGTTAATCCAGGATGCATGGTATTCATGCCTGGTAACACAAGAGAATATCATACTGGAAGCTGGAGAGCACAAAGACCTGTATATGATTTTTCCAAGTGTATTAAATGTGGTATTTGCTATATCTTCTGTCCTGAGGGATGTATCTCACAAGGTTCGGATGGATATTTTGTGGCAGACCTGGATTATTGCAAGGGTTGTGGCATTTGTGCCCACGAATGCTGGCCGGGTGCAATAACGATGGTTGAGGAGGGCTGAGCCATGACTAAACGAGTTGGTATGGAGATAGCTTTTGCCGCAGCCGAAGCGGCTGCGTTATGCAGAATCGATGTGATTGCTGCATATCCCATTACACCAAACACGCATATCCCAGAGCACTTATCGGATATTGTTGCGGATGGAAGGCTTGATGCCGAGTTTATTTGCGTCGAGTCAGAGCATTCTGCTCTAAGTGCCTGTTGTGGTGCTTCGGCTGTGGGGGCAAGGGTTTTTACAGCAACCAGTTCACAGGGCCTGCTGTTTATGGCTGAGGTCATGCCGATCGTATCAGCTATGCGACTTCCTGTGGTGATGGCGCTTGGCAATCGGGCATTATCTGGACCAATTAGTATATGGAATGACCACAGTGATGTCATGTCGCAGAGAGACACGGGCTGGATTTCAGTATTTGCGTCAAACGGCCAGGAAGTGGTGGATATGACCATTCAGGCCTTCAAAATCGCTGAACACAGGGATGTTATGCTTCCTTTGAATATCAATCTGGATGGGTTTCAGCTGACCCACGTGGTTGAGCCTATGCTCTTTCCAGATCAGGAGGAGGTGGACAAGTTCCTCCCGGAATATGAGCCCTATGCTGCTCTTCATCCCGATCATGTAGTTTCTATGGGGACCTTGGGCCTACCGGAGATATTTAATGAGGCGATGAAGGCCAAAGATATGGCCCTTATAAACTCCAAAAAGGTCGTATTAAAGATATGGAAAGAGTGGGAAGAACAGTTTGGCCGTAAGTATGAGCCTGTACAGGCCTACAAAACAGAAGGGGCTAAGGTATTATTGCTCACTATGGGTTCCATGGATGAGACTGCGGAAGCAGCTATTGATGAGTTGCACAAGAGGAAGATATCTGCTGGGTTATTAAAATTAAAGCTCTGGAGGCCCTTCCCTGCTGAAGAGCTGCGGAAGGCTGTGAAAGGTGCTGAGGTTCTGGCTGTCATGGACAGGGCAGTGTCCTTTGGAGGCTCAGCAGCACCCGTTGGTGCAGAGATCAAGGCTGCTTTATATGATGAGCCATACCGGCCTTTGATAATGAATGAGATTATAGGACTGGGTGGGCGTGACGTAACCGTGGGGGATTTCATTCAGATAGCCGAAAAGGCAGCTAACGCAGAGAAGGAGAAACCAAAGGAACCATACGAAATTTATGGAGTGAGGGGATCATGAATATTGTAGAAAACTTTGATTTATATGCCCCAAATCTGGTGGATAAAGAGGAATACTTTGGTGTCGGGCACCGTGCCTGCCAGGGATGCGGAGAGGCTTTGGCCATTCGCTTAATGTGCAAAGCCTTGGGTAAAGATACTGTAATTGCCAATGCCACGGGCTGCATGGAGGTTATTTCAGCCATGTATCCCACAACAGCATGGAAACTGCCATGGATTCATGTGGCATTTCCAAATTCTGCATCAGTCGGATCAGGTGTTGCTGCCGGTTTGAAGGTACTACGGCGCAAGGGAAAGATTCCGGATCGGGATATAAAAACCGTGTCTATCGGCGGAGATGGGGGTACAGTTGACATAGGGCTTCAGGCACTTTCTGGAGCAATGGAAAGGGGGCATGACCTGTTGTATGTCTGTTTTGACAATGAGGCTTACATGAATACAGGTATACAGCGTTCTGGGGCTACTCCATTTGGGGCCTCGACAACCACTGAACCTGCCGGTTTGGCTAGCTCTGGGAAGAAGGCATGGAAGAAAAACGTTGCTGAAATCATGGTGGCCCACAATTTGTCTTATGTTGCTACAGCCTGCCACAGTTATCCTCTTGATTTGATGAATAAGGTCAAAAAGGCAAGAAAGATAAAAGGACCGAGCTACATCCATTGTCTATCGGTCTGTCCGACTGGATGGAGGCTACCTCCAGAGCAATGCATCAAGGCAGGACGATTGGCAGTTGAATCGGGTGTTTTCCCACTTTATGAGGTGGAAAACGGAAAATACAGGATAACGGTTGAAATGCCTGAAAAACTCAGACCAGTAGAGGATTATTTAAAAATTCAGGGTAGGTTCCGTCATCTTAGTGCAGATGAAATAAAGATGATCCAAGAGAAGGTAGCCCAGGAATACAATAAGTTACTCGACAAGGTGAACAATTTACATTCCTGGTCAGATTTGAAGGAATAAAGGAATATATTTTCCTAACATAGAATACTTAGAATAAGGTGGCTCGAGAATGGATAA
>JAFDDS010000150.1 GCA_019310745.1 Deltaproteobacteria bacterium
CTTAAGAAAGCTGCGCCCCCAGTTGTTTCCATATTTTTCACAGTACACCTGACTTATTTGATCTAGAAAAAGGCTCATAAAGCCGATATCAGGCCGGGCTTCTATAATGTGCAAAAGCATTTCATGAGCTTTGTGAACAATCATTTTCTTCCAATTTTCATGCCCATCTATCATGTAAGGCAGTCTAACTTCAAATCCTTTTGCTTTTTCACAATAAATCCCATGCTTATTGGGATACTTGTACTTTTGATGTATAGGGGAAAATTTTGTAAAATCAAATGTAGCAATAGTCAATACATGGATATCAGGATTGTTAATAATATATTCGACCATGCTATCACGCTGTTCTTGAGTTTCTCCAGGAAAGCCAACTAAAATAAAGCAAAAGTTTAAGATTCCAGCCTTGGCAGAAGCATTGAGAATACGAGTGCTCTGATTTTCAGTATTTTGCTTATTCATTCTCCCAAGAATATCAGGATCGCAGGATTCCAGACCCCAGCACAATTTCCTACAGCCGCCTCGGTAAAGTTGTGCCATAAATTCATCATCTGCATAGGTTTTATCTAACCGGGCAAAGGCCTCCCAACAAATGTTTAAATTTAGCGATTCTATTCTCTTAGACAGCTTCCAAAGTACCTTTGGGGAAGAGCTATCATCCATAAATTTAAAATAGACTGCGTCGCGATTATATTTTTCTTTAATATGTGCCCTTATTTTAAGAATGTGATTCAAAACCTGTTCGCAAGACTTTGTTCGAAACCGTAAGTTTGCTCCATATGGTATCGCACAAAATTCACATTTTGCATAGCAGCTCCTGGATGTCTGCAAGGGTATAAGCATGTCTGAAAAAAGATACTTGTCAAAATCAATATGACTAAAATCAGGTGCCGATTGCTGTTTTGTAGGAAGAGCTTTTTGACTTCGGTCTACACATTTTAGACGCTTACCATTCTCTAAAACATTAATAAACTCAACCTTTCTGTCGTTAATGACTGCTTCGTGAATATCGAGTAAAGGAACTTCCCCTTCCCATAACACCAAATAGTCCCAAAAATCCTTTAACTCTTTAGAGTCATAGAGGGTATCATAGCAACGGGTAATCATCTGCCCACCCATGACAATCTTGGTTTCAGGCAGTTTCTCCCGTAACAAACGGGCTAAGGTAAAGCCGGCGATAATCTGGTCCTGAAATGTAACAGAAATCCCCACAATCCTGGGATTCTCAGGCATAATCTCCTGATTAATCAACTGGTTATAAAATTCAATAAACGGATTCGCAGATATATCATAGAGGGCTTTTCTTACCTCATTAAAATCCGTGCGATTATAAGCAAGCTTCAAACTACGTAATCCCACTTTGCAGCCTTTATAAGACTGTGATTTTTCGGCTAACTTACTTTCCATTTTGTTGTAAAATGTTAAAACCTTAATTGGGTCCTCAGGAAAGTTTTTTAAATCTGAAATATCGTAATCATCGCCAAGCATATACCAAAAAAATTGTATATTCGAATCAATGCATTTTACCGAAAAGCTGTGCTCTTTTAAAAATCCATGAAGACACGGTAGTATAGCCTGAGGATGTAGAGGGCTCGCAACGGGAACCGTAAGTAGAACACTATCCATGGTCACAGTCCTCTATATTGGAATATTGAATCGGTTTATCCTTGGCTGCATCACCAAGCATTCGCTTACCTAAGATATCTTGGAGGTGTTTTGGTTGAATTCCCGTACCCGGACGTTTAATAATCACATCTTTCATGGTTAATCTTTGACCCTTCTTCAAATCTACTGCCGCAATAATACTACGGCGCCCTTTTTTCATAATTCGCACTTCTTCCTCACATGGCTCCTTATCAGGTTTACCAAGAGCTTGTTCAATATGTCTTATAGCTTGAACCATACTTGCCAACTCAATTGGCTCTAAAGAAGCTTTGTGGTCTGGCCCTTCCAAAGAACGATCCAACGTAAAATGTTTTTCAATAACTTTGGCACCCATTGACACAGCCGCTATAGAAACTTCTATTCCGAGGGTATGATCCGAATAGCCAATGGCACAGTCAAATTCAGTCATCATTTCCTTCATTGCTAAAAGATTTACACGATTATACGGTGCTGGATACATAGACGTACAGTGAAGAAGAGTCAAATCGCGATTATCACGTTCAATAACAGCAACAGCCTCATGAACTTCCTCCATCGTTGATGCCCCTGTAGACACTATGAGTGGAATACCTGTCTTGGCGACATATTCTAAAAAAGGATGGTCTGTAATTGCCCCTGAGTCAAGTTTTAAATATGGGCGCTTCAACTGAACGAGCACATCCGCACATTCCCGATCGAAAGGTGTTGCTATAAGCATAATATCTTTTTGTTCGGCATATTTTATCAACTGTTTCAAATCTTCCTTTTTTAACTCATATTTGCATAACATTTCAAGCTGAGAAAGTTTTTTTCCAATATTTTCTTCTTGATAATCAGATACAGATAGGTCGGAAGTAACAAGATTCTCAGAAATATAGTATTGAAACTTAATTGCGTCGACCCGAGCTTCAACGGCCTGGTCAATCATCTGGAAAGCCAGACTTAAATCACCATTATGATTGACCCCAGCTTCTGCAATAATAAAGACTTTATCCTTTTTCATTTACATAACTTCCCTCAATAAAACAAATGCTTCGGCAGCTTCAGTTCCTGCGGTAGCTCCTCTATATCTTGCCAAAGCCCTGATATTTTCATCGCTTCTCGGAAAAGGGAAAGCTAATTGCTCGCATTGATATAGATTCATAATTTTTATCTTTTCCTCCAAAAACGGTGAAATATCTACAAAAACACTGGGAATAAAAGTATTCTCAGGTAGCGAAGGAGCAAATTCTGTCTCGGAAAGGCATTCGTACATCAAAATCCGTTTGATAAATGGACAACGAAAATTTTTAGTGCAGCTCATTACCGCCTTAAATATTATTTGATGATCGGTATGAATATCACTTCGATTCGATACATAAATCACATCAGGTTTGACCTTGAATACAACTTTCGACATTGCAAGGATAATGCTATGTATTGGAATTGTGTCCAATTTAGTAGTTGGGAAATCGAGTTTGAATACATCATTGAAACCATATATTTTTGTGACTCTATTGATTGCTTTGTTTCTTTCTTCCACTTGCTCTGGGCTATACCCAAGTGGTTCTGAAATATTTGTGACGATTAACCAGTATATCTCATCACCCAAATATTTATGCTTTAAAATTGTCCCACCGCATCCAAGGGTCTCATCATCTGGATGCACTGCAATAAATAAGACTTTGTTCATTTAATTCTCTCTACTGATATCCTCACGTCTCTGTTATGATTGACTCTATAATGAAAGTTTTATTCATTTTACTTTTCATACCGATATACCGGTACTTATGTACCTACTCGGATATATTCTTTATATGAAAGTGTGTTGTTTACGTTTCACCTTTCAGGATTATATTCAAACCTGTTTCCAAAAATTTCAACATAAGCCCCCGGCATCCCTGGATAATATATTGCTTTTATTCTCCTTTGTATTTCGTCTTCTGTCATATCAGTGCTTATTCTGCATA
>JAFDDS010000151.1 GCA_019310745.1 Deltaproteobacteria bacterium
AAAGCCGATCCTTGATACAAAGATATTGGTTATGCAAAGATCTCTTATCTATTAGTCTGGAACAGCTTGAGTTTTAGCCAGCATTGGGTTAAAATGAATATAAGACAACCTCGTGCTGCGACCACCGCTGTACCCTACACATCTGAACCTGAGGTTTTAACCCTTTAATGCTTCGGCATTTCCTCTGTGGTTTATGAGGGCATATGGATGATACAGCCAAAACACTCATTACATTAGGCATATTACTCCTTCTAGGTCTTGCAACTGATGCGATTGGCCAGCGGACCCGGCTGCCACGCGTAACATTGCTTCTAATATTTGGCTTTGTAGTCGGCCCAGCAGGCTTAGATTTCTTATCGCCAAACGAAGAAAAATGGTTTTCTCTTGTCACGGACATGGCACTGATCATGATTGGATTCCTTTTGGGAGAGAAATTTACCCTCCCCTTTCTTCGCCAGCATGGCAAATTAGTGCTCTGGATCTCCGTGGCCGAAGTTGTTGTAACAGCATTAGTAGTGCTAATTGGGCTTCTCCTGATTGGTTTACCGATGGATATGGCCTTGCTGCTCGCAGGCATCGCTACTGCTACTGATCCAGCCGCGGTTACCGATGTTGTTCACGAAACACACGCAGATGGTGTGTTCACCCGTGCCATGCTGGGTATCGTCGCAGTTGATGACGCGTGGGGCCTCATTGTATTCAGTTGTATGCTCACTATAGCTCAGGTATTCAGTGGACAGGGTGGTACTATAGGGCCCCTGCTTACCGGGGCCTGGGAACTCGGCGGTGCCCTCCTTGTGGGTATTGCCTTAGGCATCCCAATGGCCTATGTAACTGGTCGGATTAAACCAGGAGAAACAATTCTGGTTGAGGCGTTGGGCGTGATCTTTCTCTGTGGAGGAATTGCTATATGGCTGAAGGTTTCATTTCTATTGGCTTCAATGGTTTTAGGATGTGTTGTTGCAAATCTGGCTCGCCACCATATCCGCCCATTCCATGCCATTGAAGGCATCGAATGGCCCTTTATGATACTATTTTTTGTGTTAGCTGGAGCTTCGTTTCAGCTCGAAACGCTTTTCCAAATAGGCTTTGTTGGATCCGCCTACATCCTTTTTCGAATCATTGGGCGCCTGCTCGGTGGCTGGACAGGAGGTTCTATAAGTAACGCAAAACCATTGATGTGCCGATGGATGGGAATAGCGCTGATGCCCCAGGCAGGCGTTGCCTTGGGGATGGCACTCGTTGTAATTGAGCGTCGCCCTGATCTTGGCGAAATAATTCTCCCTGTTGTCATAGCATCAACTGTGCTGTTTGAGTTGATCGGCCCAGTGTTGACACGGACTGGGCTAATCCATGTGGGCGAGGTTCGTTATGATAGAAAAGTGAAGAAGGACTAATTAATTGTAATGAAACTTAAGGATTGCACCAAGTGCTGTGTATGAGAATGACAGTTTTGGGGAGTGGTTGAAAGAGCCTTGTTTAAAAATGAGACCTCAATGTAACAAGAAAAGTATTAAAGGTAACATTACTCATGGGAACAAAAGATAATCACAACAAACAAAATCAGGAAATGGTGATCTTAAAAAATGCAGTTGAAAACACGAATGAGGCATTTGTAACCATAGACGAAAACCATACGGTCTTATTTTTTAACAAGGCAGCAGAAAATATTTTTGGTTACAGCCGAAAAGAGGTTATTGGAAATGATCTTAATGTCATCATGTCACCTAATTGTAGCAAAAACCACCGCCACGCGGTAACACGCTATGTAAAAACCAGAGTACCAGGGCGCATCGGACACGAAACAGAAATGTTAGCCAGCCGGAGGAACGGTACTACCTTTCCTGCATCCATTTCATTTTCGGTTACAGAGGTAAATGGGAGACTTTTCTTTACAGGCATTGTGAGGGATATGACTGAGAAACAGGCACTGCAGGAACAAATCATGCGTTCGGAGAAGCTTTCTGCCCTTGGCCAACTGGCCGCAGAGATAACTCATGAAATCAAGAACCCGCTGATGCTAATTGGTGGCTTTGCTCAACAGCTGATTCGAGTTATTGACGATGAGAAACACCTCCAAAAACTGAATGTCATCACTGACGAGGTTGCACGACTGGAAAAACTGCTGACAGATCTGAGGGATTTTCATTTGCCACAAATCATTGCCTCTGAAAAGGTGGATCTAAAGGAGCTTTTGCAGGAGATTTATTTCATGGTAAAGGATGACTGTGAAAAGAAGAATATCCGAACTGAGTTAAAAATAGACGATAAGGCCCTCCTGGTGGCTGGCGACAGGTACAGTTTGAAACAGGTGTTTTTAAATCTGTTTAAAAACTCTATGGATGCTATGGAACATGGAGGAGTTCTCTCAATCCAGACTAGTTTGATCGGCGACCATGTGAAAATCACCGTGGCCGATGAAGGATGCGGGATCCCTGAACAAGATAAAGAAAAAATCTTTACCCCATTTTTTACCACGAAAAAACATGGAACAGGCTTAGGCCTCTGTATCTCAAAAAGGATTATCGAAGAGCATGCAGATGGTTCCTTATCTATGAAGAGTAAGGAAGGGAAGGGAACATCCTTTAAGATAAGCTTGCCTGTTTACCATGAAACTGCCTAAGAGGCAGCAAGGATGGAATAGATATGACCTCATTTAAGGACTCAAAAGATAGTAATACCACAAATACAAATATAGGAGAAAAATTTCAGCAGGAAACCAAATACGACCCTAACAAACCAATGGGCTATGCCCTCGACTGGAGCCGTCGCCCCAAATTCCATAAGAACCACGAGTCTCCTCTGGCTTATATTCCCCTGTCTGATCCTGATATGAAATCAGGTGCCAACCTCTGGCAACTCCTTCGAGATAGAAGATCGAAGAGAGAGTATGATGCCGGACGAAACCTTAAAAAAGATCTTCTTTCCGCCCTTCTTTGGGCAACGCAGGGTGTAACTGCGAAATATGGAGAATTTCTTTTCAGAACAGCACCTTCTGCTGGAGGACTCTATCCAGTGGAAACCTATCTGTTTTTAAGGGCAGTTGAAGGGCTTGAACCTGGTATCTATCACTTCAGAGCCCATGTGTTTGACCTTGAGTTCCTGAAAAAAGGCGACTATTCAAGGGAACTCACCGACGCTGCGCTTGGTCAGATGATAGTAATGGGGGCACAGGTAACGTTTATCTGGTCTGCTGTGGTGGAACGGTCAAGATGGAAATATCGTCAGAGGGCTTATCGGTATATCTACCTTGACGCAGGCCACATAGCACAAAATCTCTACCTGGCTGCTGAAGCTCTCGGGCTTGGCGCATGTGCAATAGGGGCACTTTTTGACGATAGGGTAAATAATATTATAGGGGTAGATGGAATTGAAGAAACTGTCATCTATATGGCCACAGTAGGTTGGCCTCAAAGGGGTGAATGGTCTAATTAGCTCTGCATTGAATATTTAATCATAGGAATGGCATAAGAAATGTACATCAAATGTTGGGGTTCAAGGGGTTCAATTCCGGTTTCTGGAAATGAATATATTAAATACGGCGGTGATACCACCTGCATTGAAATCAGGACAAAAGACGACAAAATCATCAAAAGACGACAAAATCATTATAGTGGATGCAGGTACTGGAATTCGGAGGCTTGGAAACCAGTTGATCAAAGAGGAACGATACACGTATGATATAATCTTTACACATGCACATTGGGACCACCTCATGGGATTTCCTTTTTTCAAGCCCCTTTATCTTGAGCAAACTGACATATGGCTTCAGGGATGCCCCTTTGCCCAGAAGTACGTTGAAACCATGATCTCTACAGTTATGTCTCCACCCAACTTTCCTGTAAGATATACTAACATAAAGGCCAACATCCGCTTTGAACCTGTATGTCCCGAACGCTTCGAGATTGGCACTGTCTCTATCATACCGATCCCTCTGAGCCACCCAAACCAGGGAAGGGGATACAAATTTATTGAAGATGAAAAGACATTTGTCTTTCTCACAGACAATGAATTGGATTTTATTCACCCGGGTGGCCTTTCATTTAAGGCCTATCAAGAGTTTTCAGCCGATGCAGAGCTTCTTGTGCATGACGCTGAGTATACCAAAGAGGAATATGAATTCACTGAGCAATGGGGACACTCTACCTATACTACTGCATTAAAGCTTGCCATAAATGCAAAGGTTAAACAGCTCGGTCTGTTTCATTTGAACCAGGACAGGACAGACCAAGACGTTGATGGGATAGTGGATACCTGTCAACAGATCGTTGCCGGAATGGGTTCTAATTTGAAATGTTTCGCAGTTGGCGCTGACATGACATTCACATTGTAGAAGAAGGAAAAAATTGACAGGCGTGCTTTTAGCCATAGGAACTTTTAAGATATAATACCCCAGTGAGCATACCATAGGGTACATACGATACGAGCAGGGAAAAATACAATCAAAAAAAGCCTTGTGGTATAAGGAGGAAGTGAGTCACCCATAGGGGGAAGATAGTATGCAGGAAGCAACGATTCTCAATGAGTACCGCATTATTGCTATGGTTGGTCTGTCACCAGATCCGAGCCGACCGAGCCACATAGTAGCCAACTATCTCATCAGCCACGGGTACAAGGTAATTCCTGTCAATCCGGATGCTCAAGAGATATTAGGTACAAGGAGCTACTATGACATGAGCTCTATTCCCGAACCCATAGAGATAGTAGATATATTCCGAAGATCGGAAGAGGTGATGCCCATTGTGGATGAGGCAATCAAGATCGGGGCTAAGGTCGTGTGGATGCAGGAAGGAGTTATTAATGAGGAAGCGGCATTGAAGGCTCAAGATGCAGGCCTCCTGGTGGTCATGGATCGTTGTATGCTTAAGGAGCATAAGCGTCTGAGTAAAAAGCACGATTGATTATTCCTTTCTACATTTTGCTTATTATAAAAACAAAGCGTTTTGTATAAACAGAGATTATTTTACAAGACAACCCATCAACCAAAAAAAAGGAGGTATGGCAATGAAGGTAAAAGTCATCTTTTACAGCATGTATGGTCATGTCTATAGAATGGCTGAGGCTATAGGTGAAGGCGCTCAGAATGTTGATGGTTCAGAT
>JAFDDS010000152.1 GCA_019310745.1 Deltaproteobacteria bacterium
GCGTAGTGATTACATTTTTTATTATTGCACAAACCCTGCGCATAATTGACACATTATTAAGCCTAATCTTGTTCGAATTGCTATGGACAACACCTTTAGCCATATGGCTATTAAGAGGATATTGCTTAAATTTCCCGAATGAACTGATTGAATCAGCCCGGATCGACGGGTATTCTCTCTATGGAATACTATTCAAGATCGTTATCCCGTTAACTGCTCCGGGTATATTGGCGACATCGATTTTTGTTTTTATCAGAGTATGGAATGATTTTGTACTCGCCTTTTTCATAACAGTCATGAGAGCAAGAACACTGCCCACAACAATTGATTTTTATCTCGTATATACGCAAATTGAGTGGGGATTAATGTTCTCAGCTGCAACGTTAACGACACTGCCGATTGTGATCTTTGCAGTTCTGAACAGAAAGTATTTTAGTAGGGGTGGGACAATGGGAGCGATAAAGGAGTGATAAGAAAGCTTTCCACTGAATCGCCTGTTATCTCTGAAGTGAACAGGACGGCCTGATAATCTATCGCAGAGCAGGAATCACATGATTCTTGAAAAATTACAGAAAAATCATACTCACCTGCATCATCGTGTGCTAGGGTGGTGCCTTCTACCAGCAATGCAGATTTTGCTTTCAACGATGTCTTCTTAAATATAAAGAAAAAAAGTAGCAGGAAGAATCGGGGCAGTAAATAAGCAGCCACCGAGTTTGAAAGCGAAGCGGCAAGGCGAAAAAAATTCTACGCTGGAGGGGATTGAGGGCGCCCCTGCTTCAGATAATTGGACAAAGGAGAAAAATGATACAATGGCTGAAAGGAATGTGGCTGTCTATAGCGAACGAGTAAAAAGAATACAGGATGCAGCCCAGCTTAAAAAACCTGATCGAGTTCCTATTTCCATTGAAGACCAGGGAGTATTTATTAGGCATGGAGAGCTAACTTGGGCTGAAGCCATGTATGATGTGGAAAAGGCGAAAACGGCGGCAAGAAAGTTTTATCTAGATCTCGAACAAGATACGCATTCCATGCCTATGATTCTTACACCTGGACAGGTATACGATATCCTCAATTTTAAGCAGATGAAATGGCCGGGAGCGGAACTTGAAGAAAATAGGATGAGTCTCGACGGTATATATCAATTTATTGAGCCCGGGGGAAGTCGCTATTCGGGCATGCGTCCCGATGAATATGATTGGTTTCTGAATGATCCTACTGACTATATAATACGAGGATTTTGGCCGAAGATTGCAGAGTCATTACAACCCCTACAGAAGTTACTCCCCCTCTGGTATGTCAACTCCTACACCCGATTAGAGCTCTTGGCGAATTTCGGGATCCCTGAAGTCGCGAATAGCCTTGAAAAACAGATAGAAACCGGCCGAAAACTCATTGAGTTCAGCAATGCGATGGCAGACTATACAACACAAATGATACATCTAGGCTTCCCGCCACGAGGGATTGCATCTTGTTCGGCACCCTTCGACTATCTTGGGGATTACATGCTGGGTACACAGGGATGGATGCTTGAATTGTATGACAATCCTGACAAGCTACTGAGAATGATAGAGAAGGTCACTCCCATGATCTTGAACCAGGTGATCACGCAAGCAAGGGCCAAGCGGGATATTCTTGCACGGGCTTTACCTGGCGACATAAAAGTAAAAGATGTGTTTATGCACATCCATGGGGGTACGGGCGGGTTCATGTCGAATGAACAATTCAAGAAATTCTATTGGCCTTCGCTTAAGATGCTTTTATTGGGAATTATCGATGCAGGATTTACACCCTATGTATTTTCCGAGGGCGATTATACTGACCGACTGGAAATCATCAAGGATCTCCCTCAAGGTAAAGTCGTATGGCATATCGAATCGGACATTTTTGAGGCTAAGAAAATTCTGGGCGATACCTGCTGTATTGAGGGCGGCCCACCGTCAGCGATAATGGATCGAGGTACTCCCGATGAGGTCAGATCTTATGCTAAAAAGCTAATAGATTCTTGTGCCAAGGACGGTGGTTTCATCATGGGCTCTTCAGTTTCCCTACTGTCGGCAAAATATGAAAATGTAAAAGCCTTGGTCGAGTTCACCAAGGAATATGGCGTATATAAGTAAGGGGGACATTGCCGTGTGGGTGAATTATTACATCCGGCAGTAGAATCGCTTTCACTTTTAGATATTTCTAATCAAATATGGATTATTACCCTCGTGTGGGTGAAAAAATCCATCCGGCAGTAGAATCGCTCTAACTTTTGGATATTTCTAACCAAAAATGGATTATTACCCCAGAAAAATAAGGATTCCGGCTATTATTTTCCAGCAAATTTAGATATTTTCAGATTCTTACGCAATCAAAGTATTAAGGGAAGATATTTTTCCTAAGCTGCGCAGGAGAAAACAGGAAGGATCCCTATCGAATAAAAAACTTAAGCTGAAAAGCCTTGTAATGATGATGCAGACAGGAAAAAATTGTGTAAGTGATCACTTTTCCTTGTTTTTGCGGGGTATATCCTTTTGGTACTTTTTAAGCAATTCCCTGATGTGGCCGTTTCTCATTATAGTATCCGACATATTCGGCCAGGATATTTCTAATCTGTGCTTCATTAAAGAGAATAAACCAGTCAAAGGATTACCTTCCCCTGAACCTTCATCATTTTGTGAAGCTTATAGGTGGGGAACAACCAACGTAGCTCCCGAATCTCTGCATCCGGTATATATACGATAAACAAGTCCTCTTCGCGCCTGCCCCCATCAAATAGTACGTCAGTTTCTTCACCAGATGCCTGGTGTTAGCAACACCCAATAATTGACCCAGGGCTGCGTTGGTGTTATATACCAGGCATGTGTCTGTCCCGGTCGGCAATCTGATCATGAAACCAGAAAGCGTTGATGGTGTTTTCAACCAACAAACAGTCATCCGTGCTCAACGATTCCTTAAATCGCCCGAATGACGTCTCATCGAAGCGATACGTGTTTCTCACCGTCTTGACCGTTTTGCCTAAAATCAGTTTTTCCACCGTAAATCGGTCCGAGTGAAGATCAATCCTTAAATAACTCATTACTCCTCCTCTTTACTCTCTCTCCCTAACCGTTCCCTTGGCAGCGCTACCGGTGTCGCCATTCAGCTATTCGGGTTTGTCAGGATATGGTATCCCGATATCCGGTCCCATATAGGGTGGTTCGGCAGATGGCTAGGCTAAATATCACCTCGGGCTTTTATGGTCCCAGACGGCAAGTCAGCCATCTTCGGTAGTTAGGGTAATCAGTTTGAGTCACCTTAATCGCCAATACCACCTTCTTGCCACCAGCCCGCCAAATACAGGGAACCGTTTCTTTTACATAACAATATCACCGAACCCGAAGAGGTGCGGAAGATTCTCCGGCATATAGTGAAGATCAGCCGCTCACCTCCGGGCTTTGATCTCGCTTCGCTTAAATAGCCTTCTGTCCACTTTCTGCTTGTTCTAGGGGCTCACTCTGTCTTTGTTGGATGTTCCACCCTGAATAGATACCTACGCTCCTTCGCCAGCCCTTCGGTCCAATGCTACGTCTTCAC
>JAFDDS010000153.1 GCA_019310745.1 Deltaproteobacteria bacterium
GACAGGGTGTTTTTCTGTAACAGTGGAGCCGAGGCTAACGAGGCAGCCATAAAATTAGCCAGGCGTTATTCAAAAGAAAAATTTGGGCCTGAGAGATATGCTATCATAACCATGGAAAATTCATTCCATGGCAGGACAATGGCCACACTTTCAGCTACAGGTCAAGAAAAAATCAGAATAGGCTTTGACCCCTTCCTTGAAGACTTTAGATATGTACCCTTTAACGATCTGGATACCCTGAGTGCTGCGATAGATAGATCTGTGTGTGCTGTAATGTTAGAACCAATACAGGGTGAAGGGGGTGTTGTTGTTCCTGACAGTGATTATCTAAAAGGTGTCAAAGAGATCTGTAAAAAACACGAGCTTCTTTTAATATTAGACGAGGTGCAGGCCGGCATGGGAAGAACAGGAAGGCTCTTTTCCTACGAACATTTTGGAATAATACCTGATATCATGACCCTTGCCAAGGCCTTAGGTAACGGTCTTCCTATCGGCGCTATGCTGGCAACAGAAAAATTAGCTGATGCCTTTGGCCCAGGAAGCCATGCAACAACATTCGGAGGAACACCCCTGATTACTGCAGGTGCCCTCGCTGTTGTCAAAAGCCTTTTGAATGATGGCTGGATCGAAAATGCCAGAACAATGGGGGATTATTTTAAAAATCAGCTCACGTATCTTCAAAACAAATATAGTATTATAAAAAATATTAAGGGCTTAGGCCTTATACTTGGAGTATTGCTTGATAGAGATGGAGCTGACATTGTAAGCGCCTGCATGAAAAAAGGGTTTCTAATAAACTGTATTCAGGGAAACATTCTCAGGTTTGTGCCTCCTTTAATCATAACAAAAAATGAGATTGATCTATTAATCACCTGTCTGGATGAGATATTTAAGGCAATAAAGATATGAAAAAGGATTTTTTAGCCCTTGATAAACATATCACATGTAAAGAAGACACGGTATATAACCAGAAAGTTGCCGGCGGATTTATTATGCGTAATTGGTATGAAACGAAAATCGCAAATCTCATAAGACAGGGAAAGTAAAATGGCAAAAAAGCTCTGGGGAGGCCGCTTCACATCAGACACACACGACATGGTGAATACCTTTAATTCCTCTCTCCAGTTTGATAAAAGGCTGTGGAGAGAGGATATCCAAGGCAGTATAGCATACTGCAAAATGCTGGGAAAACAGGGTATAATCAGTGAGGATGAAGCCAAAAAGATTCTCTCTGCCTTGCAAGAGATCTATAGCGAGATAGAAAAAGATACATTTATCTTTGATGAGTCATTAGAAGATATTCATACCCTTATTGAAAAGGCCCTGATACACAAGACCGGCACGCTGGGTGAAATGATCCATACCGGAAGAAGCAGAAATGACCAGATAGCCCTTGATACAAGGTTATTCATAAAAAATTCAACAGGAACATAAAAAATTCAACAGGAAGCATTCTACAACTGATAAGGAAATTTCAATTATCCCTGATTGAGCTCGCTGAAAAGAACCAAGACCTGATTATGCCAGGGTATACCCATCTTCAACGGGCGCAACCCGTGCTTTTAGCACACCATCTACTTGCCTACTATGAGATGACCAAGAGGGATACGCAGAGATATGAGGAGGCCTTGACAAGAACAAATGTCCTTCCTCTGGGGAGCGCTGCACTGGCTGGAACTACCTTTACCATAGACAGGGAATTTCTATCCAAGGAGCTGAATCTGCAAAGTATAACGGCAAATAGCATGGATGCAGTATCAGACAGAGATTTCATAGTGGAGTTTATCTTTATATCCGCCCTTTTAATGATGCATCTTTCCCGTCTGTGTGAAGAATTGATTATCTGGTCAACCCAGGAATTTGACTTTATAGAAATCTCCGATTCCTTTGCTACTGGTAGCAGCATCATGCCCCAGAAAAAAAATCCCGATATCCCTGAGCTGATCAGGGGAAAGACGGGGAGGGTATATGGTCACCTGATATCACTACTCACAACCATGAAAGGCCTTCCTCTTACGTACAATAAGGATATGCAGGAAGATAAAGAGCCCCTTTTCGATACTGTTGACACCGTAGAAAAATCGCTGAGCATTTTCTCGCTGCTCCTCAGAGAGATAGATTTCAAAAAAGAAAATCTCAAGAAGGCAACTGAAAGTGGATATCTTGTTGCAACAGACCTGGCCGATTATCTTGTAACCAAGGGCATGACATTCAGAAAGGCTCATCACATTGTAGGTGATATGATCCTCTCAGCTCAAAAGAAAAATAAGGAACTGCATCAACTTGACGTACACGAAATGAAACATTTTAGCGGCCTTATCGAGAATGATGTCTACCGATGGCTTGATCCAGCATCATGTATCGAGCGTAGAAATAGTAAGGGAGGAACTGGGCCTAAGGAAGTTAAAAAGGCACTAAACACGGCAAAGAAAAAGCTAAACTCATAAACACAACGAATAAAACAACGACAGCAAACAATAATATAAGGAGGTAGAATTGTTAAAAGGTATGCCTAACATGGGTAATTTGCTTAAAAAGGCACAACAGCTTCAGGAAAAAATGGCAAAGCTGCAGGAAGAACTAAGCGATAAGACAGTTGAAACATCAGCTGGCGGTGGAATGGTAACAGTTATAGCAACTGGAAAGCAAGATATCGCTTCTATAAAGATTGATCCCGAGGTTGTCAATCAAGAAGATATTGAGATGTTAGAAGATCTTGTTTTAGCAGCAGTCAATGATGCACTTTTTCAAGCAAAGCAAATGGTCAACGAAGAGATGACGAAACTAACCGGTGGCGTTAATATCCCGGGCTTAATGTAATACATATGCGACGTGAGCCACATATCACATATCGTAGATAACTTTAGGTATTGAAATGGGGATTTATCCATCATCGCTGGGAAAACTAATTGAACAATTTAGCAAATTTCCCGGTATTGGAAAAAAATCAGCGGAGAGATTGGCGCTTTATGTCTTGAGAACTCCAAAAGATTTCGCTGAAGAATTGGCCCGAAGTCTTTTGGAGGTAAAAGAAAAAATTCAATTCTGTTCCGTATGTTTTAATCTTACCGATAAAGATCCTTGCCCCATTTGTACCGATCAGGGGAGAGCAAATGGCATCCTTTGCGTAGTTGAAGGGCCTGGAGACCAGCTGGCCATTGAAAAATCAGGGACCTTTAAAGGGAGATACCATATTCTACAGGGGGTCCTTTCCCCCTTAGATGGTGTAGGGATAGAGGACATACGTATAGCTGAGCTCATGAGCCGCCTGAGAGAAGAAACTATAAAGGAGGTTATGCTGGCAATCAATCCAAGTGTAGAAGGGGAAGCCACAGCTTCATACCTGGCAAACCTCCTCAATGGAAAAGATTTGACTATTACAAGAATCGCCTTGGGTATTCCCCTTGGTGGTGACCTTAAATATATAGACAGTATGACCCTCAAACGATCTATTGATAACCGCTCCCGCTATACCTCTTGATCCTCAAACCGTTTCCCGGTGTTTTCTCCTTGTGATCCGCAAATAGAATCGGAAGATTTTTTTTCGCACGTTGGATGATAAAAGATTTGGAAGATCAAGCATTTTTGTATTCCTTTTTGAGTACATTTGTAGTCAATACTGACTACAAATGCAAGCCCCAAAACAAAACTTCACTTTAGACTAAGTTTTAAGCAATTTCTGCACGAACATCCCGGTTTTCTGGGAACTTGTGGACACCAAGCCGCAAAGTCAAACGATCTCACCTACGGGGATAAAAAGAGTAACTCTGCTTCTGTGCATCAGGAGAAATTGGACCAGGTGATATATTGATCATAAAAAGAACTCTTTTTGATAAAGAGGTGAAACCCATACGGCGTCTTTTTCTCCCTCCGGGTATCAACAAACCCGAAATACTCGCAAAAATGCTCCAGGAAGCGAAACGAAAAGCAGTTTTTCACGGTATCGCTCGGGTCAAAAAAACTGATTCCTTCGGCATCGGAGAGAGATTTGGGAAAGGCCTTGATGAAATAATCGCCCAGGTCGTTGTCCTCAATAAAGCGCCGCGCCTTTCGATGCAACAGGTATAAGGAGAAAACAAAGCCCTCCTGGATGATCCAGAATGAGGGATACCCATCCTGAAAGGCCCAGTTGAACCGGCGTGTAAACACATGTAGAAGCGTGTAGAAGTGGGCTTCCGAAAACCCCCGGATCACGAGGCTTCTGCCCTTCTTTGTCAGACTGTAGTAATTCTTTGCCTTTTTCAGCCAGCCGCACATCCTGAGCACATGGCGCAGGGTGTTCACTAATACTGATTCCTCCTCGGATCTGATCCTGAATTGAAATTGTCGCGAGGGGTCGAGGAATTGATCGTGCAGTTCCCGTGCAAACTCGAGGGACAGGTTGCCTTTTACCGTGGCCTTGAGGGGTTCGAGATCCTTCAACCTGGTCAAAAAGAACATGGCGTTTTTCACAACCGGGATATCCTGAAAGGCTCCCGGCTTGAGGCGGTGGTTGAACCGGAGCATGTCCTCGAGATCCTCCAGCGGGCGATACATCATCCGGTACACCTGGTCCGAGGATAGGCCAAGGAAATCGAGCTGTGGTACCCTGTTTTTTCTCTCCGTGAAACGGTCGAGGAATCCCTGTGCCTCCTCCAGGGAATCAAACTCCTGGCTATTCAACGCCTCCCGTATCTCTCCCATTACCTGCTGGGCCGGGCTTTCTTCATGGGGCTGAGCGTTTTTGCCCAGGCAGCAATGTTTATACTTCTTTCCCGAACCGCACGGGCACGGGTCGTTTCTTCCGATCTTTTCATTTATCATTGTTATACTGAATCATCGTTAGATTACGTCGAATCATGTCATTGCCTGCGAGAAAACTGCCTGTCCTTTTCATCACAGGATAAAAGGCG
>JAFDDS010000154.1 GCA_019310745.1 Deltaproteobacteria bacterium
TACTCCGTTCCATTCATCAAAATAGTCATAAAAAGCTCCACTAACAGAGACGTAGTTAAACTTTTTAATAAGAATCATGTTGGAATGATAGAACAAGATTCTTCTCATACTGAAGAGCTAAATTTATTTCATGATGAGCTTACGCCTCAGAACAGAATTTGTCAATGGATACTTACAAAGGGCAAAGGCGAGGTACGAGCGAAGTTTATTCTCAAAGTCAAAGATCACTGCTCTATTGTGAGGTTTTCCACTTTATTCCTGAACGCATCCTTATTATCGAAGCCTATGGGATAGCCTGAGAGACGAGGCCAAGTATAAGATCTATCAGTCATAACCCAGCTCATACCAAGATCTTTCTAATGGTGTTTGTAATATTGAATAAAATCAGATAGAATCCTGTTGTCACATATGGCACGTAATCAAAACTCAAATATTATTAAAATATGTTCTTTGGAGAAAAACAGCTTTCTTTTTATCATGCAAATTGTAATGTTATACAGTTAGGAAAGTCATAAAACAGACTGATTTTTAGAGTAAAGGATATTATTTTTTGTAAGTTAAACAGAAACTATATAATCACTTGTTATGCGGTTTTGCATTCAATACAAAAGTTGAAGCGATGTTAAATGTTCCTATAAAAGACATTCTTTTTATTCGCAAGTACCCAAGTTTTCTTGATAAAACTCCGCATTTTAGAAAACAGTTACAGTCTATTATAAGCAGCAGAGGTGCTATCACTCACCATGCAGGACATAACATTACTTTCTTGTTTCTTGGTTATGGAAAGAAACAAAGGATACCTCATCCAACTATAATTGAAAAACTGAATTCAGGAAAGATAACAGATATCGTGGATATTGGTGGAGGAGGAGCTTTAGACCCAACATTAAAAAGAGGCGATCTCATATTAAGTACTGAAGATATTCCTTTTGATACCTTACAACCTTTGAAAGTTAGAAGACGAAAAGAAATACAGAACGTTGTTCAAACACTTGCAAACAAGAAACAAAGGCGCTTTTTTGAGGGGAAAATATTGACGAGTGCTAAAATAATTACTTCGAAAAAAGAGAGAATTACTTTGTATGACCAGACGCAATGCTCAGTAGTACAAATGGAGCATTGTTGGTTTCTGCGAGCACTCCAAAATATCATGGGGTCTCAATCGTTCAATGAGTTGTATATTACTCATATAGAAATTGTTGCCGATGTTGTGCAACAAAGAGATGTATTTCTGAATAATTTATTAGAATTAATTCATGGCATTAATTATTGTATTTTGCGTAACCAACATAATATAGGAAAAGTTAAAAGTGAGTTTTTAAAACTTTGGCTACAAAGTGAGGAAAACTGCGCGAGTTAGACACTGGAAATAGACGATCGAAACCGCGAATTGCTGAAGCTGTACAAAATATCTAGCCATTGTTGGTCACATTTTATGCTAGAGGATGCATTGGGTAAGCAGCACGCATAACAATGGTATGCACCAGAAAACGAACGCGTCCGATTCTTTGCAAGTTTCTTGTCCAGCGACGGTGTTTGGCAAAGTAGAATTTCTCGCCACTGTGTTCGTTTCTGGTGATACCCGCCGTTAGGGGGGAGAGAATAATAAATAAATACAATAGAACCGGATTCAAACGGAGAGTAACAGGGGCTGAACGAGCGATGATGATGGTACCGTTCAATGTGATCATCGTCGCGAGTATCAGGGGCAATATTAATGCGAAGAGACTGTTGGACGTACTTAACAGGTTGAGGACACGGCATGCCCTATTGGCTGTACGGGTAGTTGTAGATGAAGATGATGTCGCGTGGTTTGTAACCGAAGGCGTCCCTGAATTAAATCTGGAAGTAATTCCACGACAGGATGAAAACCAGTGGATTGAGAAAACTGAGGCGGAATTTAAAGTCTCTTTCCCATTCGACAAAGGACCGCTGTCACGTTTCATCCTGCTTCATTCTCCTGATGTCTCGGAGCTGATCATATGCGTACACCATGCTATCTGTGACGGCATATCGTTAACATATCTCATCAAGGACATTCTTCACCATTTAGGAGAACCTGACAGTACCGTAGAGATCCTGCCTGATCCACCCGCAATAGACAATAATACCGTACCTTCTCCTCCTTCAATAAGGCCTATTCTGCGAAAAATCATTAAACTAATGAATAAGAGGTGGGAGAAAAAAAACATTCAATTCGATCATAATGATATGAAAAGACTTCACCGTGTTTTTTGGGAGCAAAACGCGGACAGGAAGTTGCTTACGTGGATTATATCTGAAGAAATGACCAAGGCACTGGTCTCGCGAAGCAGAGAGGAAAAAGTCACTGTGAATACAGCACTATGGACAGCTTTCCTGGCAGCCCAATACGATGTGCAGGCTCCTTTGAAGTCTTATCACCAAAGATCGGGTATGGCAGTAAACACAAGAGACAAGCTTTTGGTGCCGGTTGGTGAGTCTTTTGGTTTCTACGCCTCATCTCTTACTGTTCGATTGAACTACACCCCACGCAAGGATTTTTGGGAGAACGCCATAAATATTCATAATAGTATTAGAACCAAACTTGAGAAGACCGAACTATTCAGAATGCTGATCGCTGATTTGTTGAGCCCAAGCCTTCTTGACTCGTTATATTTCAGTAAATATCGGCTTGTAAAGAGTAGGATATCGAACATCTTATTGAAGATGATGAATTTTAACAAGGTAACTTATGGCTATTCTATTACAAATGTAGGAAGGATAGATATTCCATCTGTCTATGGACAATTGCGGCTGGATTCGGTTTACGGCCCAGCAGTCTATTCTGATGTTAATGAGAAGTTAATCGGTGTAATTACTGTAGGAGACAGAATCTCTTTCATGATGACTTACAACGAAAATAATGTCAGCACCGACAATGCGAAACATATCCGGGATGCTGCAATAAGTCATCTATCACGTGCTATCGGTATGAAGTAACTACAGGGTATGTTAAAAGAGTGTAAAAAATTATGTCTATCTAATCTGTTGAAAATAGAAGTTTCTAACATTCAATGAAGTCGGATGCAGCTAGCGCGCTGTGTGCGGCGAAAATCATGTAAAATCACAGAGGGTTTGCATTTTTGAAGGACTGTGCAAATACTCGCTGCACCGCTTATAGTAAAGTTAGTGCCAACTTTCAACTACTGCTATACTTGGAAAGAATTGAAAAGTCCAAAAACTTTCCAATACTATTTGTATTGTTAAATAAGGTCAGATAGAATCCTGCTGTCATATATGGCAAGTATACTTTAATCTGAGAGCGTTGCCACACACTACAAAATCATGAGGCGGATTTATCATTTACGCACGAGCCTAGATTCTCTATACTCCTCCAAATAGGACATTCTCATCGGAAAGGAGGTGAATTGAAAAAGTTGCTTTAAAAAAAGGAATTCTCAATTATCGGAAATTTTAGAAAAAGGAGGGATGAGTATGAGGGGAAAAGCCATTATTTTATTGATGATTTTCAGTTTTATCGCAGCTTTTTCTGGATGTGCTGGCAGCAAGATATATCTCCTAGATGT
>JAFDDS010000155.1 GCA_019310745.1 Deltaproteobacteria bacterium
GTTCCGGGTTTGAATTTTTCAGGTATCTCTTCCCAAGGGTCTTTGGTTAATTGCTTTATGCCTAATGAGAAACGTTCACTATCTTTATCAATAGATAGTACCTTCGCCTGAACTTCATCCCCTTTCTTATACAGTTCAGAAGGATGCTTAATCTTTTTTGTCCAAGAGACATCAGAGATATGAACAAGTCCGTCAATTTCCTCATCTATACCGATAAATAATCCGAAATCAGTAATATTTTTTATCCGGCCTTCAATAATTGTACCTATTGGATATTTTTCTTCGATTACATTCCAAGGATTCGACTTTATCTGTTTGATCCCCAATGATATCCTTTTGTTTTCGGTATCCAGGTTTAGCACCACTGCCTCAATCGTATCCTCAATGCTTACTATCTGGGAAGGATGTTTTACTTTTTTTGTCCAGGACATCTCTGAGATATGAATCAAGCCTTCTACACCCTCTTCTATTTCAATAAATGCACCGTAATCTGTAATGTTGACTACCCGCCCTGTGACTTTTTCCCCAACGGCGAATTTCTTAGGTGCCTCGGCCCAAGGATCGGGTTTGAGTTGTTTGATGCCAAGAGAAACCCTTTCCTTTTCTCTATCAAAACTAATGACCTTAACTGTTATTTCATCCCATCTCTGATACATTGTAGAAGGATGGGAAACTCTGCCCCAAGACATATCTGTTATGTGAAGAAGCCCATCTATACCACCAAGATCTACAAATAGGCCATAGTCAGTAATGTTTTTGACTTTACCTTTTAATACAGATCCCTCCTTTATGAGAGAAAGCGTTTCAGTTTTGTGCTTTACTCTCTCCTCCTCAAGAAGGGCTCTTCGGGAAACAATTATATTGTTTCGCCTTTTGTTATACTTCAGAATTTTTAGCTCCATCACCTTGCCCACCAAGGAATCAAGATCCCTGATAGGCTGAAGATCAATTTGGGAACCAGGTAAAAAGGCAGGAAGACCCACATCTATTGAGAGACCACCTTTAACTCTATGGATAACTTTTCCCTGAATAGTGCCATCGCTGTTTTGAATATCTCTGATCTGATCCCATACTTTTATTTTTTTTGCCCTTTCCATAGAGAGGGTTACGACCCCCTCATCATTCTCTTTTTTTTCCAATACAACGTCAACCTTATCCCCTGCTTTGGCTGTTACTTTTCCATCTGTATCTTTAAACTCCCTAATGGGGATTATGCCCTCTGATTTATAACCAATATCAACTAACACATATTCCTCATCTACCTTGATAATCTCTCCGTTAATCAGCTCTCCTTCCTGAATTTGCCTTAGACTCTGTTCATACATCTCCTCTATATTGATTTCAGCTGAATCTTCTTCTTGCTTGCTGTCATTATCAAGATTAGTAAGGCTCTCTTCGCTTGACGCTTCTGTCTCTAATTCAATTTCTTTTTCCGTGCCATCTTTTTCTTCTTCTATTGTTTCGTCTGGTTGTTTACCCATTAACTGTTTAACCCCCTAAAATAGATTTTGTAAAAAACTCAATTTTATAGTATAGATGAATTTTTATTAAAATTCAAGTCTTTATTTCCCTTTTCCCAAAAAATGTCTACCTGATTGTTATTTTTACCATCAATAAATGGCGTTGCTCATTTCTTTTTTATCTTCATATCTTTAATTATCTTTCCAACTATTTGATGAGGGCTTAAATTTGTAGTATCAATTATATCTGCATCTCTGGCTGGTTTTAGTGGAGATAGATGCCGATTCATATCCTGGTTATCTCTCTTGATAAGATCTTTCTTTACTTTTTCCCTTGAAATCGATTCTCCTCTTTTTTGCCTTTCCTGAAATCTCCGATCTACTCTTACCTCTAATGATGCATCAATATAGAATTTGTGCTGAGCCTCTGAAAATACAACTGTTCCCATGTCTCTACCCTCTGCCACCAATGGACCTTGAGAGCCAATCTTTCTCTGGAGGATTGTCATTACTTTCCTTACGTTATCAAGTGCCGATACATCGGATGCTATTAAATCTATAGCAGGCTCCCGAATGGCTTTAGTGACATCCTCATTGTCCAGATAAATTTTTGTTGCATCACCCTCATGAATAAATGTTATCTCAAGGCCATTACATATTCTCGTTATCTCTTTTTTATTATGCAAACTTACACCAGCCCTCAGGATGGCAAGTCCAACAGCCCTATACATAGCACCTGTATCAAGATAGTGATAATGTAGCCTTTGAGCCAGAAGGCGACTCACAGTGCTCTTTCCAGACCCTGTTGGTCCATCTATGGTTATTATATCATTCAATTTAAGAGAGGACCTTTTCCAGAGTTTTTATAAATCGTTTATTCTCTTCTGGTAAACCTACGTTTATTCTTATATAGTCATTCAGTCCAAAACTTTCCATAGACCGAACAATGACACCTTCCTTGAGCATACGCTGGTACGTTTCGTGCGCTCCGAGCGGAGTTTTAATCAAGAAAAAATTTGTCTGAGTAGGTATATATTCAAGACCTATGCGATCTAATTGGGAGTAAAGGAATACAAGACCATCCTGTGTGAGGGTACGTGTTTTTTCAACAAACTCATCATCGTCAAGTGCAGCCAATGCTCCAGCCTGGGCTAAATAATTTACATTAAATGGCTGTCTGACGAGGTTCATGTTATCTATTATGGTCTCAGAGGCAAATCCATACCCAATCCTAAGCCCGGCTAACCCATAGGTCTTTGAAAATGTTCGCAGAACTACAAGTAGTGGATATGATTCTAATAATTCTAATGAACTTGCAATGTTTGGATCTGTGGAAAATTCAATATAGGCCTCATCTAAAATAACTATCAAATCTGGGGGCAGGGAATGTAAAAACTGGAAGATATCCTTTTTGTTGAGGCCTATTCCTGTTGGATTGTTCGGGTTATTAATAATAATAATCTTGGTTTTAGAGGATACTGCTGTAAGTATGGCTGACAAATCAATAGAGAAATCTAATAACGGCACCGTCACTATTTTTCCTGCAAAACTCTGAACGATTTTTTCGTACATCAAAAAAGTGGGAAAAGGAAGAATAACCTCTTCGCCAGGTGAAAGGAAAGTATGTACAACCAACTCTATTATCTCGTTCGATCCATTACCCAAAATAATTTTGTTCATTGGCAATCCAAACTTCTTTGACAATTTCTGTCTCAAATAATAACAACTGCCATCAGGGTACCGATGGATGTTGTTGATGTTTTCTTTAATAGCCTTGATGGCTTTGGGTGAGGGACCCAAGGGATTCTCATTTGAAGCCAGTTTTATAGAGCCGACTATTCCTAACTCTCTCTCAAGTTCCTCTATTGGTTTACCTGGTGGATAAGGAGTCAATTTTTCGATACATTTTCTCATTAATCTTTTCATACAGAACTTTCCTCTTTTTTTATCTTGTATAAAGGAAACAGGAAGAAAAGTAAACCCTGTTAGGCACTACGTGCTTCCGCTTCTATTGTTAATCAGCCAGAGGACAAGTCCGCTATTCCGCCACAAAGACAGCGGACAAGAAATAC
>JAFDDS010000156.1 GCA_019310745.1 Deltaproteobacteria bacterium
GTCACGTGGAATGTTAACAGTGGGTGTTTTTGCGTATAAAAACAATAAAATTATAGGTGCTGTAGCCAGTAGTATGGAAGAAACGCCAATTGAATACTTGGCGGGCATGGCAAAATCCTTGAGATTTAAAAAGTAATATCAAAAAAAGCATTCAATCAAAGGTTTGTTTTATTTCGACATTCTAAATCCTTGGATTTTCAAAGTTTCGGATTGTAATCGAAAACAAATCCAGTACCCCAAAAACGTATATTACGATAAGTAAATTGAAACATTAGACAGGTAACACTTACTGCTATGATTGCGAACTTTACAAAACCCGAAAAACTTATGACTATCAAAAGAAACCTTGAAAATTTTTGAATTTTGCACGATCATCAACTATGGCACGTATTGGAAAGTTTTGAATCCGCCAAATTTTAGGCTGATCCATTGCGAATTACAGGTTTTCTCATTCTTGTGATATTCTCAATATATCGGTACTTAGGTGATATTTGGTTTTCTGACAAGAGATCACAACTTCTGAAGTGTAGATGAATTTTATACCTTCTAAAGGATAGGCTTTATTTAATTGCGATACAAATATGGGATAATCTGGGAAAGAGCAAAATTATTTAATTCATCTTGTATTAGTCATTGCCATGGTCAAAATTCGATCATACAAACTTCTATGAAGTTTTTAATTTCAGCGGAAGGGTTTTGAAATAATATTGAACTTTTAGCTACTCTATGTAATCGTTAAACTTGTCGAATTTCAGTATATGGCAACCACCTATGGCATCTGGTGGGCTGAGCCTTTATAGGGCTTAGAAAGGAGAAAGAGATGGCTACTTATGAGGCGCAGGTAAAACAAAGGGAAGGAGAGCTTGACCTGGCTGTCTATTTTGCCAAAGCGCTTATAGGGGAGGTTGGCAAGGAGAGAGCTCTTGAGATACTAAAGAAGGGCTGGTCTGAGTCATGGCTGAGTGGTTTGAACAAAGCGATCGGTGAAGTACCCACAGCGGAAAGATTTACTGCTTTCCGTAAATGGATGATGGATAGGTCGGCAAGCAACCAGTGGTTGGAAGTGCTCGAGGCTAGTCCAAAGCGTGTGGCTATCAAGATAACCAAATGCACGACTTATGACGCCTGCAAAAACAAGGGAGCCTTGGAAGTATGTCAGGCATATTGCGAATCTGACTATCTCTCGGCACCGATGATACATCCACATGTAAAACTAATAAGAGATAAAGAACTTGCCAATGGGGCTGATTACTGTAATCACGTGTGGGTTCTGGAAGAATGAGCTGAGCGGACGGTTGACAGCGTCGCTTAATTTATCAGTGTCCATCAAAGCAGTGGAAAGCGGACATATCGATGTGCTGATGTATCCTGTGAACCCTGCCTTTGATGCGCTGGCCGGGGAAGTGGCTTGGCTCGACGGAAGAGAAGATCGGCTTTCGGGTCCCAACCGGTCTCGCATGGATTTATATCAAAGCTGCGCAAGGAATGGGGTGGGGATTATTGCCATGAAGCCTTATTCCGGAAGAATCAAAGGTCCTTTACCAGTCCAAAGACGGAAAAAAGGAGAATATGTTCGATGCACTGAAGTGGTTAGCAGCCATGTGTTCTCATATCCCCGACAAGGGGGAGCAGATGGTCCGTTACTATGGTTACTACAGTAATGTCTCCCGCGGGAAGAGGAAACAAGAGAATCAGGATGAATGGATCCCCTGTATCCTGGCACCGGATGAATTCTCCAAGGAATCCAGAAAAAATTGGGCAAGATTGATCCAAAAGATTTACGAAGTGGATCCCTTAACCTGTCCCAAGTTCAAGTGGAAAAATAGTCCTGTTTTTTCTGTCGGGGTTCGCATATCTTGTGGTACCTCTTTTGCTTTAAAGAATTCAGTATTCTGCTATACACCTGGAAAAATTTGAAGCCCTAAAACTTTTCAATACTGTTTGAATTGTTAAATAAGATCAGATAGAATCCTGCTGTCACATATGGCACGAAATCAAAAGCTGAGATTGGTTACTTTTACAGGATTAAATAGCGAGATAGCTAACTTTTAGGGCAGTAGATAGTGCTAAGTAAATCAATTTTAGGAGGACTAGAGCAATGATTAATCGAAGAAATTTCTTAAAAACAGTTCTTGCAGGAGGTTTCATCATAGGTACCGGTTCATTGCTGAGTGCCTGTAAAGGTATTATTCGAAATGATCTGCAACCTCCTGGAGGTGCACTAGAAACTACCCCTGGCCTCGATGAAACCGATGTAACTATTCTCCACTATGCTTCTTTGGCACCGAGTGGACATAATTCGCAACCTTGGTTTGTGAAGATCATTGGACCCAAAAAGTGGATTGTCGGAATTGATTCCCAACGTAGATTGCCGGCAGTGGACCCTGAAAATCGGGAGGCGTTACTGTCTATTGGTGCTTTCATAGAAAACCTCTCAATAGCAGCTGGTACCTTAGGTTTTCAAATCCAAACAGAAATAGTGGCCAAAACCTCAATGGATGAGGAGATTGTTAAAATATCTCTTATAAAAGCCAAACCTGTAAAATACCCTCTTGAGCGCATCATCAAACGCAGGACGATTCGCTCTGGTTTTCAGTCTGTTGAGATTCGATCAAGTGATTTTTTGGCCTTATCAGAACCTTTGAAAGATAGACTGTTTTATATTCCCCGGGATACCGAACACGCACAATGTATCCAGGAAGGTGCAGTCGAAAATTTTAAGGCCCAATCATACCGCGCTGAGGCCCAAAAAGAACTGAGCCAATGGATGCATTTAAAAACGTCTGATGCCAAGAAACACCGTAGCGGGCTGACAACGGAGAGCATGGAAATCTCTGGTTTTACTGGATGGTATGTGAGAGCATTCATGGATAAGGAAGACGTCATGAAGGAAAGCTTCATCAAAAGGGGCATTGATAAGGTTGCCAAGCAGGCTGTTGAAGGGGGCGGCTGGTTTATCATTACCAGCAGAGGCGAAGGGATATCTGACTTGATCAACACGGGCAGACGATTTGAACGTATGGCCTTAAAGGCAAGGGAGCATAAGCTGGCTATACATCCCATGACGCAATTTCTTGAGGAAAAGGAAGGGCGTGATGCTATCGCCAAAAACCATGACGATAGCATGATACCCCAGTTCGTCTTGCGTGTGGGTTATTTATCGAATTATCCAGATCCAGTTAGCCTGAGGCGCCCGGTGAGTTGGTTCATCCGTACGTAATGGGAATGAGTGAAGTGCTCAGTCGTTGGCCGTTGCATATCCCTCCTAATCACAGACTTGAAACTGACAGGTATTTCGCTGGCGCTCAACACCTTCAGATCAGCCTGAACGTTACTGACTTTCAACTACTGCTATGATTGGAAGGAATTTAGAGCCTCAAAAACTTTTGTTTACCAAACGAAACCTTGAATATTTTTGAATTTTGCACGATCATCAACTATGGCACGTAGTCATAACCCTTCTCCCCTAGGCACAAACCGCAATATGTGGTGTCTTCTCCTTGTAAGAAAGGAACTCTTG
>JAFDDS010000157.1 GCA_019310745.1 Deltaproteobacteria bacterium
AACCTCCCTTCACTCAAATCACGTTCCAAATCATGGTTTGTTGCGGTAATAACCCAGGTGTTTACTTTAACATCGTGCCCACCCAATCTTGAAAATTCCCCGCTTTGCAGAACATGTAAAAGTTTTGCCTGCAAGTGCAAAGGGATATCGCCTATTTCATCCAAAAAGATAATCCCATCTGAGGCGACCTCGAATTTACCTGGTTTAAATCGAGTTGCACCGGTAAAAGCCCCTTTCTCGTAGCCAAATAGCTCGCTCTCCAATAGTTCAGAAGGTAATGCAGCGCAGTTGACCTTTACAAACCTCTTATTTTTTCTGTCGGAAAGCCGATGCAATTCTCTGGCAACAACCTCCTTACCAACACCAGTCTCTCCATAAATAATCACACTCAGGGCAGTATTAGCCACTACCTTTATTAATTCCTTTATATTCTTGATTGACTGGCTATTTCCGATAAGTTTTATGTCCATAAGAGGCCTTGCCTCAAATCGTCGAGATACGAATTTTAAGATTTAGGGATTTAGGGATTGAGGGATTTATTTTTACTTTTTTAAATCGTAATCCCGTAAATATTTTCTAAATCCTTTTATCTGTTTACGACATTCAGAAGCAAGTTCATATACCTTATTAAACTCACTTTGGCTGATGTAATTGCAATCTAGGGCCCTATATAATTGGGATTGCACTTCACTACATGATCTTTGCGAATAACCCAAGAACCTTATCATCTCACGAGTTGAGCCATCATCAAATCCTTCCGCTATATTATCCATAATTGATCCTGAAGCCCTCCATATTTGATCTCTCAGGCTGAAATCTTTCCCAAAATCACCTTTATTAATTAAATATGAAACACTTTGGCATAACTCTCTGGACCTTTCCCAGCATGGCAGCTCTTCAAAGTTCTTATAATTCATAATTCCTCAATTCCTCAATTCCTCAATTCCTCAATTCTCTTTAGATCTAAGATTATGTAAAAATTTACCACTTTGTTGTTTTTTTTTCAATAGAAATATGGAAAAACTTTTCATATACGCACAAACTTATCTAAATAAATATTCAGTCTTTCGTCTTCAACCTTCATTTCCCCATTGCTCAAATGAAAGCTTTTCTTCCAAATAGGCAAACTTTTGCCGCCTATAATAATCTCTCAACTCAGGCTGGAGGATGCCCCCAAGTTTCACATCAAAATCCCTTTTCTTAAATCCCTTTAATTTCCTCAAGACCTTTTTCTTTTCTACTTCTGGAAGATTCAGGTCGACTCCTTTTCGTACAAAAAACTCTACATCAAATGCATCCCGTATCTCTCCGCATGCTAACAGAGATAAAATCTTGTTTTGTAGCATATGTTGCAAGGTAAATCCTCTGACCAGAATCTGGGTGGGAAAATGAGGTGAGAAGGCAATTTTCTCCTCAGTGCTGCCGGGAGATACTGTAGTCTTTGTGATTTCTATCTTCAATTTTGGCATTCTTTTTTCTTTTTCGACTTCTACCACAATGGAATTATTATTGTTTTGTGCATTCGAGATATTGTGGTCCTCTGAAAATGCAGTATAAAGTCGATCATAAAACCCATCATACCCCTCCTCTTTGAAAAAGGAGAAATCCAGGCCAAGAGAATATCTGGGAAGTTCGTGACAGAGTCTGAGCATGGTCTCTCCTCCAAAGGCAAGGGAGGCCAAAAAACGTTTTGATCCAAGCCATTGAAGCATGGCCATCTGTAATGCTTCATGCTCTATTAATCTGTCCATACATTTCCTCGAAGTATTTTCTCACTTTTGGTGGATAGCGAGCGGAAAACTCTGCAAGCATTCCCTCATCTACCATTGTTAGATCAAGAGAGGAGCCATCTAAAGAATAGCGCCCTAAGGAGGCAAGGTAAAAGGTATCCAGGACTGCTTTCTCAGGGAGGGCGATAAAAACACCATCCCTTTTTATAAACTCCCTATAAAGATCAGGCCTGATCTTAATGTAATGAAAGGATAAGCCTCCGATCTGGAATGTTTTCGTTCGTTTGACTGAAATGGATTCAAAAAAACCTTTTTGCATCTGAGTTGTGATGCCATAATAGGAAAGGGCTGTCCTCAAAGAGATGTAAGAGGGGACCTGCAGAATGTTAGCAATGCGAAAAAGATCTATCTGGTTGAGATGGTCAAGGGTTTCGGTTCTGGCGTAAAAACCCCTCTTTAACCTCATCAGGAGACCCTTTTTCACATATCGGCTACACAAGACCTCTGCCGAGGCAAGTTTAGTACCGATCGCATGAGCAACATCATGCTGTGTGAAAAAGGGTTTATCTATTGTTAAGAGACGTTCATAAGACATAGTAAAAGATATTAAGCGTTCAAAGTTCAGCAGTCCAGGGTTCAGCGAAAATCTGAACGGTGAATTCTGAACCTGTGAACGCCTATTAAAGATATTTTCTTAACGATATTGTTAAATTATTATACTTGACAGATATTATATGCAATGAATGTGCCAATTGAGGGATATTTCAGTGTCTATTCTTCGAAGGGGTTTTATAATCAGTATTGGAAAATATTTATGTTGGGAATTTTATTGAAATGAAAATCTAAGGTAAAAATTTTGCAGTTATTTTCAAGGGAAAGGCTGGCTATGACAAGGTCTGTAATAGGGATTGTAATACCTTTCTTTCGGAGTACAAAAGAAATCCTGCCAGATTGTATCCAGGTGCTAAGCGTAGTCTCTAAAAATGGAAGGGCCAACATGCTTTCTAGAATGGATTCAAATTCCTTTTTGATCTTAGCACCTTGCAGCAATTCAGTCAAAATGATGCCCGTAATAAAAACTTTTCCTTTTTTTAAAAGATTTTCAAGAGATTTCCCAGTACTTGAGTCAGGCTTATTGAAATATTCGATCCAGATGGATGTATCTACAAGAACATTACCTTTCATCTAATTCCATTTCCCGCAATGCTTTCCAGTTGTCATCCAGATGGAGTTTGCCTTTCAAGTCCAGCAGTTTCTGCATCTTCTTTTCCCGAACATAAGCCTCAAGAACTTCATTGACTGCCTGGGATTTATTCCTGGCACCCGTTAGTCTCGTCACTTCAATGATAATATCATCTTTTAGATTCAATGTTGTGCGCATTAATGACTCCTTTAATTATATGATAATATTATATGACAATAATTTATGATGTCAATATAATATAAACAGATAATTAAAATTTAGCTATTATTTTCCTTTTAACTTTAACCTCAAACGAGGTGATCGCAACTGATAGCTTATAGCTCATAGGCTGTGCATAGGCCATAAGCACATATTTTCATAAATGAGATGACTAACTGGAGTAAGAATCGAGAATCCCACAGTGCAATATAAATAAGAGGCCCCAGTGAAATAAGAATAAAGAGGCATTACACGGGGTAAACATTACACCCTGATGGAATAACTACAAAATAGATTTCATTGGGCTCCGATAGTGGGATCTCCTTTTCTCTCCGACAGGCGGGGCGAGCGGTAACCTATATACTCTTTTTCCACAAAG
>JAFDDS010000158.1 GCA_019310745.1 Deltaproteobacteria bacterium
AAAAGAAGAATATGAAAAAGAAACGAAACGATCCATCCCTGATGAGATCACTACAGATACAAAAATCATACCTCTTCAGATACAAAAATATTGTAACCGGGGCCTCCCTATTGAAGAATCGTTCCGATTAGCTGTTAATGATTTTACAGGCTCTCACGCCATAGCCATGCACACTGACATTGCACCAGGGAAAATTTTTCTGGCCCAGAGAGGCAGCGGACAGACAATTTTTGTCGGCTTGTGTAAAGAAGGTTATCTCGCTGCCTCAGAGGTCTATGGCCTTGTGGAAGAGACTTCCCGCTATATTAAAATGGAAGGTGAAAAAAATATAAATGAATTGGAAGGTGAAAATCAAGGGCAGATATTCATTTTAGATCAGGAATCATTCGGCGGACTTGCCGGTATCAATGCAATGTATTATGACGGCAGCCCCGTTCAACTTACAGCTCACGATATAAAACTTAAAGAGATCTGTGAATCTCCCGAATCAGTGGAAAAAACAATTCGGAACAGATGGAGGATATCACTAAAAAACGGAAAAAGGCATCCACTAATAATCTTAGATCATACGGCTCTGCCCCCTGTTTTAGCAGAGGCCTTCACACAAAACAGAATAAAGAAAATCTTATTTATAGGTCAGGGGACCGCAGGGATTGCTGCCCATGGTTGTGCTGAACTACTCAGATATTATCTTGCCACCAGCAGCATCGATATTGCCCCTCTCAAGGCCTCAGAGTTTAGCGGGAGCCTCTCAAAAAAAACGAGTCTGCGAGATACCCTGCTTATCGCAATCACCCAATCCGGCACGACCACAGATACAAATATGGCCGTAGATATGGCGAGACAGCGTGGGGCCTACACCATGGCAATTGTGAATAGACGGGATTCAGATATCACCTTCAAGGTAAATGGTGTCTTATATACCAGTACCGGAAGAGATATTGAGATGTCTGTTGCCTCTACCAAGGCCTATTATTCTCAGATTGCAGCCGGAGGTATCCTCGGGCTTGCATTGGCACAATTAACAAACATGAGGGAAGATGATTTTATCCTTGGGGAGCTTGAAAGACTTATGAAGCTTCCTTCCTTAATGAAAAAGGTTCTCGCAAAGAAAGAGGCAATCGAACGATCCGCTCATAACTTTGCACCTACAAAAAAATACTGGGCGGTTGTTGGGAGTGGCTACAACAAAATAGCTGCGGATGAGATAAGGATAAAATTAAGTGAACTGTGCTATAAGACCATCTCTTCGGATGTGGTCGAAGATAAAAAACATATTGACCTCTCTTCAGAACCTCTTATTTTTATCTGCGCAGCAGGCAATAGGGGTGATGTTATAAATGATATTATCAAGGATACAGCCATATTCAAAGCACATCAGGCCACGACCATCGTGATAGCTACTGAGGGTGAGGAAGGGTTTACACCCTATGCAGATTCATTAATTTATGTGCCAGAGATAGAAGAGCGGTTCTCTCCTATCATAACAACACTGGTAGGTCATCTCTGGGGTTATTATGCAGCAAGGGCAATAAATGAAGAATCTCGTTTTCTTTTTGATTTCAGGCAGGAGATGAGTTCATATATTGCGGCCTCGATTGAAAAAGGGCTTGATATCTACCAAACAATACTGGAGAAGGTCTTTCAAGAGAAAACTGCGAAGTTTTTTTCATATTTCAAAAAAAGAATGGACGATAGGCGATATACAACAGCTATGGAACTAAGCGCAGCCTCTGATTTGACCCTTCTGTTAAAATATCTCTCTGGACGGCTCCCTGTGTCCGACTTTGAGCTGGATTTTGGCGTTAGCGGAACAGCCCCCCATATGTTTGATATCTTTTTTCGCTCTATAGGGGAGACTATAAATGATATGGCGAGGCCAATAGATGCAATAAAGCATCAGGCCAAAACAGTGACAGTGGGAACAAGCAGGATATGGGAACCGATTGAGGGATTGTTGTTTGAGGCCCTGAAGAACAATGAATTCGACGCGAGCAATATTACAAATAAAAATGTTCTTGTGTTAACCAATCTTCAGGAGATTATTTCTGAACTAAAAGGTGAAACCCTTTATACAATAAGTAACCTTACATATACTGGAGAGCCGGTTGAAAATTCAATGATCGAACTTGTAAAAAAGACAGGCAGTTCTGCTCAGCTTGTCTCCCGCGTGCACGCAGATAAAAGGCTGAAAGGAACGAAGAGAATCATTGTTAAGGCAGGAAATGTATTTATTGGAAAAGGAACAATTGATAACAGAAGCATCCTTATCATCCCCATAATGAAAAAAGGGCCTAACATTGATCATCTCCTGCTTCTTAATGTCGCTTTTAAGAAAGAAATAGACCTATCAAAAAAGGTAAAGGCCCTGGGTGAAAAATTCAGTCACATTAAAAATATTGTTGAAGAAACAGACCTTCCCTGGGATGACAGTTATCTCAACATGCTTGAAATGGAAGCCCTTTTTGGCAATAGCGCAGAAAAGACAGCTGAATTTATCATATCTTCCTCATCCGGCGATACCTTTTAACGTAATTGTCAATAGTATATAGTGACTGTAAGAAGGCCTTGGTGGGTAAAAGCTAATCAAAACTTGTATCTATTTTAGTTGAAGTAACTATTTATGCCTTTTGATATAGAAGATATCCACCAATCCATCCTTTCCCAAATCAAGGCATTTAAAACCTATTCCCTGGACTTTCTATTCATTCCGAATAATCATCCCTATCTGGACACCGACTCAATTTATGCCTGCTTTGAGAAAGAATGGAAAATAGCGAAGTCATTGCTGGAAAATAAAGACCACAAGCAGAACATAGTAGATATCATCTTTCCAGCTAAACCATATGACCTAACTGTCATTCAAACATTACATGACCTTTTCTTGAGCTCCTCTCTTCCTCACCCCTTTATCTTTTTGGATATGTGTATCGTAAAAATTTTGACAGAAACTTCAGGAAAATACAGAAAGCACGTTTCTCCACAATTACTCCTTGAATTGCTAAACTTTCACAAACTCAGGACACCGGAATTTTTGATCATAATCAAACCGATCATCCAAATCATTCTGGATCGAGAAAAAAATATCAATCATGTAATTAAATCCCATGCCTGTGAAGTTCTGATCAATAACTATGAAATTGAAGCAATCTTTATCTTTATCTCACGTAACACACATCTAAAAGAAAAGGAAAAGCAGGTCCTTTTTCAAAGTCTAACCGCCTTTCAAAAGATCTATCGAAAATTTCTTGAGATACGTGTGGGAATCCGTGAAAAAGATCTGATCAGCCTGAATTGGTTTGGCATTTCTTACAATCAGCTGAGGCAAAAGGGGGAATGGAGAGACAGTTTTTCAAATCTGGTCAAGCGCTTTATTACGTATCTAAAAAAAAGAAACAAAAAGGAAGCACTCCAGATCGGGCGTTTTCTTGTCCTTCGCTTTAACAACGAAGATATCCTCAGGGTTATTCACCATGAAATTAGCAGAGATCCCGATCTTTCCTTTGAGAGACCTTTAGCACAGTTTATCTATCATCAAACATTTAAGGTTATGCAAGAATTTCGCAAAAGCTATATATCTCAAAAAGTGGATATGGAACTCACCCAGGCCATTTCTGAAACCGAAGCCCGGACTATTGATGCCATGCGCATGGTTACGGTTGGTAAGGTGCCAGCATCGGTTGTTGTAAAGAGATTACGTAAAGGTACTCACTCCCTAAAAAACTATCCCATCCTCCCTGAATTCATGGAAAAATTGGATGAATTTAACCTGAAGGCCCTGTTTGAACT
>JAFDDS010000159.1 GCA_019310745.1 Deltaproteobacteria bacterium
TCAAATTTCATCTCCTTGATGTTGATACTTACCATGTCAATGAGCATACACCTGTCTGTTCGCTACCGGCAGCTTTGTAACGATATGGCCTCAGAGCGTCAGCTCGACATTGTATACACCACCACCAAAAAAATGGTGTGGCCGTGTTTCTATGCCGCCTTAACCACAATCTTGGCCTTCAGCTCATTGGTATTCAGCGGCATTCGACCTGTCATTGATTTCGGATGGATGATGGCCATAGGTTTGTGCGTAACCTTTCTCACCTCATTTTTGTTGTTCCCTTCTATTTTACTTCTACTCAAAAAATCCAGTCCGTCGATTACTCGCAGAGGACAATCTTTCATCACCTCTCGACTCGCCTCAATTGCGAAACTCCACGGGGGCAAGGTAATCATCGTGTCGATCGTCCTTGCCATCATAAGCTTAATCGGCATCAGTAAGCTAAGGGTGGAAAATAGTTTCATAAATTACTTCAGCAAGAAAACTGAAATATACCAGGGGATGAAATTGATAGACGAAAAGCTTGGCGGCACATTCCCGCTCGACATTATGCTTAACTTTGGCGAGCAACAGGGCAACAGCACAGCAGATGATAGTCTTGTTGACACCAATGATGATTTTCTCGAAGAGGATGACTGGGCTGGAGATCATGACCCAAGAGATTACTGGCTTACACCTTTTAAAGTTGAGAGAATTAAAGAAGTTCATGATTACCTAGCCGGCTTACCAGAAATCGGAAAGGTTCTCTCCCTTGCCTCCATTATCAGGGTTGCTGAACAACTCTACGAAGGAAGACCATTTGACGGCATTGAATTGGGGGTGTTGAGCAAAAAGATTCCCGATCGAATTCGATCTGAGGCGGTGGATCCGTATGTCTCCATTGACAATAATGAAGCCCGGATCTCCCTTAGAATCTTGGACTCACTGGAAGATTTAAGGAGAAAAGAGCTTCTGGAAAAAATCAGGAGTGATCTTATAAATAAATTTGGGCTCTCAGGGAACAGAGCAACGGTTGCCGGAATGCTCGTTTTATACAACAACATGTTGCAAAGCTTATTTAAGTCCCAAATTTTAACATTGGGTATTGTGCTGTTAGGAATTGGGATTATGTTACTCGTTTTGTTCAGATCCATCACTCTATCCATAATCGGCATTATTCCCAATCTGCTTGCAGTAGGTATTGTGCTCGGTATAATGGGCTTAATGGACATATCCCTGGATGTGATGACCATCACGATCGCTGCTATTACAATGGGAATAGCGATCGATAACAGCATTCACTACATCTATAGATTTAGAGAGGAATTCAATAAAAACAACGACTATTCCAATACCCTCTATCTGTGTCATAAAACCGTGGGAAGGGCGATCCTCAATACCTCTATAACGATTATATTCGGCTTTTCCATACTAGTATTATCCAACTTCCTTCCGACTATCTATTTTGGTGTGTTTACTGGACTCGCCATGTTTATTGCACTGTTGTCTGTCCTTGCATTATTACCAAAACTAATCTTGGTTTGGAGACCATTTAAAACTCATAGCTCCTAAGCAATGAATTTTGTGTGTTTTTCAGTATAAAATTATTTACTATTGCCTGAAACCCTTCGAACATGGTAGAAATAGTAAAAAAGATATTTCAAAATGCATTGAAAGTCAGGAGAATCAATGACAAGAAAACGAAATAAATTCTTTCATATCCATGCAATGGTAGTCTTTGTGCTGATGGTATCGCTGACTTCTTTTGTCTGGGCGGCTCCGGGGCCAGTCACTGATTGCCTCAAAGGAACCCTCGATAAGATCATCGATATCCTTAATGATCCGTCTCTTAAAACATCTGGCAAGGAGAATGAAAGAAGAAACACCCTCCTCAAATTGATAAAGGATAGATTTGACGAGGAGGCGTTTTCCAGGAGGGCATTAGGGGTTCAATGGAAAAAAAGGACAAAAGAAGAGAAACAGGAATTTGTCGAAATCTTTAGTGATCTTCTTGAGCGCACGTATCTAAAAAAAATAGATGATTATTTGGCAAAAGCAGGCAATTTTTCAGGAAAAAACATCGCCTACCTCAATGAAACTGTGAAAGGGCGCTATGTGATAGTAAAGACAAAGGTTATTGTTAATGATGAAACTCAAATTCCCGTACTTTATCTTTTTGCAAACAAACAGGGCAAATGGCTTGCCGTTGACATAGCAATCGAAGGGGTTAGCCTTGTGAAAAACTACCGGGCACAGTTCAAAGAAATACTTGCCAACTCATCATTTGCAGAACTCATTACCAAACTGAAATCCAAACAGCAAAAAGAAACCACTGAAAAGAAAGAATAATTGCGTATTAGATGAGTGTTGGGTAATTACAGGCCCTCTGTCAGAAATCTCTCTACTTTTGCTTTTTCTTTCAATTTATCAACGTAGATACTTACTTCTTTCTGAACCTTTTGCTGTTTGAGGTACTGTCCGAGTTTGTCTTTGGCGTCCTTAAAAGCGGTGATAGCCTCAGGTCTTTTCTCTATGACTTTAATCAAATGGTATCCGAATTTGGTCTCGACAATGTCACTCACTTCATTAGGTCTGAGGGCAAAAGCGGCCTCTTCAAAGGATTTTACCATTCGTCCTCTGCTAAAATAGCCCAGATCCCCGCCCTTTGGCTTGCTAGGACCTTCGGAGAGTGCCTTGGCAAGAGTGGCGAAATCTTCACCTTTTTGTAGTTTTTGCTGGATCTCTTTAATTTTCTTTTGTGCCTCAGCTCTCTTTACTTCATCCGCCTGAGGGTCAACCTTGATCAGAATGTGGCTGGCCCGCACCTGCTCAGGTTTTTTAAATAAATCAGGGTGGCTCTCATAGAAAACTTTGATTTCCTCACCTGAAACCGTGGCCTTTTTAGTCACATAGGTACCAATGAGTTGTTTAATAGCCAACCCCCGCGCAATTTGATTCTTTATGGCAACCTCAGAGAGATTCGCCTTTGTCAATGCACTTTTGAATTCGGCTTCACTGGGAAATCGTTTTTTCAGTGTCATCACTTGTTCATTGGTTATCGCCTCGTCAATCTTGATTCCCTTCCGTTGGGTTTCCTGGTAGAGCAACTCGAAATCGATAAGGTTTTCAAGGACTTCTTTTTTTATTTTTGGAATCTGGGAATCAATGAGCGGCTTTCCCATATTTAAGAGCTGTCGCTGTACACGGCTCATCTCTCTATCAAAATCTTCCTGGGTAATCACTAATCCATTCACTACTGCAATCGCACCCTCTGTAGGCTGCTTTTCTAATGCCAATGCAAGCAATGAAATCGATAAAAAAACTAAGGCCACTAAGAGCGGCCGAAACCATCTTCCATGTCTTGTCTTCATTCAAATTTCATCTTTCTGATATTGAAAAAAAGGACGTCCCTGCAGTGCTCCTCACTGGGCCGGTGAATTATTTTAAGGTTATCCTCGAGCGCTATTTAATAGGAGCGTCGCCCTCCGCCTTGTCCTCCTCCTCTTCCGCCACC
>JAFDDS010000160.1 GCA_019310745.1 Deltaproteobacteria bacterium
TGTTGCTGATGCAATATATGTAGGCATATCCTAATACAAATGGTACAAGTTTTGGATTAATTAACTAGGAGGGTGATATGGGAGATTTCTGTAAGACAGTAACAATGAACGAGATGATTATTCAGGAAAATGGAATTATCAGGAATAAAAAAGGTTATCTTGTGGGGAGATTGGTTAGTGAAATTGAGTTTAATTCTGAACATATCCAAGGAGAAAAGGGAATGGAACCCTTTAGAGAAGAATTAGAGCAGTTAATTAACAAACACTCAATCGAAAACTATTGTGATATGCCCGATTTTTTAATGGCTGATATGATTTGTGGGTTTATAGATACAGTAGGTGCTAGTGTCAAGAAAAATCTTGATTGGCATGGATGCGATTCTATTTGTCATCCTAAAATTAAGTAACAAAACCTAAACAGGCGGAGGGAAAAAGAATGATGAATGACGATCCATACTATATAATTTTAGTAATTTTAACTTTAATAGCGGCATCATGTGCTTTTGCTAGGTGGCAGCAAAACATAAACGCAGGATTTTTTATGTTCTTTATTCTAGGCATATTTTTAATAACTTTTTGGTGGAGGCATGGATAATATGGCATACGGAAACGAGCATACAAAAAGAAAATTCACTGTATTACCTGGCAATCCAGATGATAAAAAGTGCTTTAAAGACGATTGCCGGAACGAAGGAGAAGCTTGTAGAACCTGTCAGATGATACAAGGCAGATGGATAAATTATCAACAGGCGGATAAATTAAAAGGATAAGAGGAGAGGAATTATTATGGAAATCATAAAAGAAAAAGTTTTAGATCTTATCACTGAAAATTTAGGAGTTAAGAAAGAAGACGTTAATGAGGAATTTTCTATTAAAGATGATTTAGGAGCGGATTCACTGGATATAGCTGAAATAATTCTGGCTCTCGAAGAAGAATTTAATGTTGAAATCCCGGATGAAGATGCTGAGAAAATTATCAAGGTTTGCGACGTTATCGCGTATGTACAAAAAAATAGTTAGCGCATAATTCAAACTGTGATGTATAATACTTTAGGAAAGGTCAGATATGAATGTAAAAAGGAATTGGAGAGAGACAGGGATTTATTGGATTCTTTGCGTTATATCATTAGGCGCAGTTTGGCTGATGCGCGTGATGATCACAGTAGCGATCAGAATGGCCTTTGAGGATGAAGATAATTCACTTTGCGGTTGTCCTTGGAAGTCAGGAGAACATATTCATGGAAGCGGAGGGAATACAATAGCTGTAAAAGATCATCAACCAGGATGCAGACATTATGGGCCATAGAATATGAACGTTCCACGTGGAACATTAAAAATGGAGGGAGTATGAGCGAAAAAAGAATGAGGTCACTCAGAAGGATAGCCATGGCGATATTTACAGAAAAGGCTATGAAGTCAGGACTATCCAGTAATCTCTACGTCCGGATTGAAGGGAAATACCTAAACTGGAATCAATTCTTCAAGAAATTCAAGAAAGACTACAAAAAAGGAGTCCCGAAGGATGCAAAAAAAGAGACCAAAAAAAAGCGCGAAAAAGATCCCGAAAAAAACAATAAAAAAGAGTGCAAAGAAAGCGCAGAAAAAGCGCAAGAAACAAGATAATAAGAAATGTACCCCTAAACAAGAAGGATTCTGTATTGATAAGCTTAAAACTGGCAACGCCACTGAAGCATATCGTAGGAATTATTCCACTAAGAATATGAAGCCTGAAACTATTAATAGGGCTGCAAAAGAACTAATGGATAACCCCAAGATTACTGCAAGGTGTAAGGAATTGATGCAACCCGTTCTAAAGGCTATGGATGTGACAGTTGGCAAGACATTATTAAGGCTTATGCAAGGCCAGGAATTTGATGTTAGGAAGCTCTACAAGAAAGATGATAAGGGAAATGCTGTATTAAAAGAGCCACACGAGCTTGACGATCATACAGCCAAAGCAGTTGTAGGGGTCAAATATGATAAAGATACCGGGGAGCTGACTGAATACAAGATTATTGATGTAAAAGGCTGCGCAGAACTTCTCGGAAAGCATCAAAAGTTATTCACTGAAAAAGTTGAGGAAAAAATCACTGAGAGGACTGTTTTCATCACCGAAAAGGAACAAACCGAGGTTGATAGCCATATAGACGAAAGCCTAAAAGAATGATCGATAAGGAATATCTAGGTCACAGGCTGATCGAGAGAGGATTCAAGACCTGGTTCCTGTATATGTTCAAAATAATTGAAAATAGACCCTTCATTGAAGAAAAACTTCACGAAGGGCTTTTTGAGTTAGCAGGGGAAATTCTTGACCTAAAGGTTCTCCGTGCAATCTTAAATCTCCCTCCCCGAAGTTCAAAAACTACACTGGCAATATACATGATTGCGTACAGCTATGCAATCAATCCAAGATGCAATTTTATCTACACGTCCTATTCTCAGGATCTTTTAAGCCAGATTTCGAGTGAGCTTGCAAACATACTGAATCACCCAATATACAAGGCCATGTACCACAGTTCATCAAAAACAATAGATTTTGAGGATAATCCAATAAATGAGTTTTGGAAAAAATATCTATTTGAAACAACCGGGAAGGGAAAGTATTCTTCTAAAAAGATAGTCACAGCTCAGGGTGGTGTTGTGCTGTTTGCGAGTATCGGATCGGCAATCACAGGATTTGGTGCCGGAATAAGGGGTGGTGATAAGAAGTTTTCTGGCATGCTGATCATAGATGACGCCAATAAACCCGCTGACATACGATCAGAGCGCATGCGGGATAAGGTTAAGACGTATTATCAGGAGACTCTTCTTTCTCGACTTAATGACTCAAGCGCACCTATACTTAATATACAGCAGAGGCTACATGTAGGAGACTTATCTGGGATTCTCAAAGAATTATACAATTTCAAGATACTCAAGAAAAAACTATTAAATGAGGACGGCAGCTGCAATCTACCATCTCAATACACCCCTGAGCGCCTAGAAGAGATACAGAAGGACAATTATGCATTTATATCTCAGTACCAACAGGAGCCTACGCAATTAGGAGGAAATGTTATAAAAACGGAATGGTTCGGGAAGTATTATGATTGGCGAGATATCAAGCCGACTAAGCTATTTTTCACCGGGGATACCGCGCAAAAGAAAAAGGAACACAACGATTATACCGTTTTTATGGCCTGGTTTGTTTATATGAATAATCTGTATTTGCTGGATATGGTCAGAGGCAAGATGGAGTCACCAGAGTTAAGAGCCACAGCAAAGATATTTTGGGATAAATGGAAGGGAGGAATGAAAGGAAAATATCCAAACGGATTCTATATCGAAGATAAATCGAGTGGGACTGGGCTAATCCAAGACCTCAAGCGCGATACCGCAATTCCTGTGTTCGGAGTAGCAGTAGAAAAAGATAAGCTAACCCGGGTGGAGGACGGTCTCCCATATATAGAGTGCGGCCGAGTTATCTTACCAGCCTGGGTTGATTGGAAGTGG
>JAFDDS010000161.1 GCA_019310745.1 Deltaproteobacteria bacterium
GTCACATCGGCCCAAAATATCATTAAGTGTGCAAACAGGGCAGGTCTTGATGTTTACGATATTATCCTTGAATCCCTTGCCTCCAGTGAGGCGATCCTGACCGATGAGGAAAGAGATCTGGGCGTTGCAATAATAGATTTTGGAGGAGGCACTACGGATTTAGCGATATTTTCACGAGATTCAATAGCACATACCTCTGTATTAACATTAGGTGGTGATAATTTGACCAATGATATTGCTATTGGAATCAGGACCCCCCTTAAAGAAGCTGAAAAGATAAAAATAAAATATGGATGTGGCCTTACCTCTCTTATTGGTGAGGATGAAATTATTGAGGTTCCAAGTGTGGGTGGCAGGAAAGAAAGGACTATCAGCAGAAAATTGCTGGGAGAAATTTTAGAACCACGGGTGGAAGAAATTTTTAACCTTATTTATCAGGAAATGATTCGGTCTGGTTATGATGATATGATCACATCTGGAATTGTTGTCACGGGCGGTTCGTCTCTTCTACCAGGAGTACCGGAGATTGTAGAACAGGTTTTTAATATGCCGGCGAGGGTCGGTTATCCTGACAATATTGGGGGATTAAAAGAGATTGTGAATAGCCCCATGTATGCAACAGCAGTAGGTCTTGTGTTGTACGGAGCTCACTCAAAACAGAGAAAGAAAAAATTCAGGATAAGGGATACAAATATATTTAACCGGATCACATCCAGGATGAAGAGATGGTTTACGGAAGGGAAATAAACAAAACCAGGAAAGGAGAGTAATTATGAGATATGAATTTGTTGAAGAGAGCCCAAGCGCCAAGATAAAGGTTTTTGGTATTGGGGGTGCAGGGGGAAACGCAGTCAATAACATGATTGCAGCTGGACTTACAGGGGTGGATTTTAAGGCTGCAAACACTGACAAGCAGGCCCTTGATTTTAGCTCTGCTCTTGATAAATTGCAGCTGGGGGCCAATCTAACCCATGGATTAGGCGCTGGCGCCGATCCAGAGATAGGTGCTCTTGCGGCAGAGGAGAACATAGAGGCGATCAGGGCAGCTACTCAAGATGCGGATATGATATTTATTACCGCAGGCATGGGGGGAGGAACAGGCACCGGGGCTTCTCCAATAATCGCTCGAGAAAGTAGAAATAATGGGGCACTGACAGTAGCAGTTGTCACAAAACCATTTGAGTTTGAGGGCGAGAAAAGGATGAAAGCAGCCCTTGATGGTATTGAAAAACTTAAAAAGCAGGTTGATACCCTCCTTATCATTCCAAATCAGCAATTACGGGCATTAGGGAATGCAGAGACCCCCTTTTTACAGCTTATGAAGATCGCAGATGATGTGCTTCTCTATGCAGTCAAAGGGATATCGGATCTTATTACGATCCCTGGTTTTATAAACCTTGATTTTGCAGATGTTAGAAGGGTTATGAAACAAATGGGAACAGCCCTTATGGGTACAGGGACAGCTAGTGGAGAAAATAGGGCCCTTGAGGCTTCCCAGATGGCCATTAACAGTCCCTTGTTAGAGGATATCTCAATAGATCAGGCACAGGGTGTTCTTATCAACATGACTGGGTCTACAGGAATGACCATGGAGGAGGTTATGGAAGGATCTTCATTTATAAAAAACGAGGTCCATTCCGATGCAGAGATTATATGGGGTATGGTTTTTGATGATACTATGGAAGATGAGATGCGGATAACAGTTATTGCTACTGGCATAAGCAAGACTATGAATAAAAAGATTATTAATTTACGGGATCTTTCAGCCGAGGAAATTGATGAGAATTGGACTGTAAGAGCAAAGGGAGATCTTGATAAACCAACGTTCCAGAGGCAGTTATCTGAGGAAGATACTGATTTGTTTCTACAAGAGAAAGATTTAAACTCTGGGAAAAAGGGTATATTGCAAAGGGTTTTTCAAAAGGAAAACCTTGAGTATCCTACTTTTTTAAGGAAGCAGGCAGATTGATTGCAAATTGAAAATTGCTACCCTTTATAAAAACAGACTTGCTAAAGAGAGAGGTACCGTAAAAAAGGATTGGGGTGGCAAGCTATCTGTAGCCTTAATCTATCCGAATTATTATCGGGTTGGCATGTCCAACCTTGGCTTCCAGGTAGTCTATGGGATACTAAATGAAAACCCTGCAATAGTGGCAGAAAGGGTATTTCTGCCAGAACAAGAAGAATTATTACTCTACAGAAGAACAGATCAAACTCTCCTTTCTGTAGAGTCACAGACCCCGCTGCAAAAATTTGATTTTTTAGCATTTTCCCTTTCATTTGAAAATGATTATCTCAATATTCTCACCATACTTGATTTAAGCAAGATCCCACTTATGTGTAAGGACAGAGGAGAAAATTATCCTCTCATCATTGCAGGGGGTGTAACAACCTTTATGAACCCCGAACCCCTGGCCAGTTTCATAGATTGCTTCCTTATTGGTGAAGGCGAAGTGATTGTGGAAAAATTCTTTCAGGCCTACCTTGATTTTCAATTATCAACGAGTAATAAAGAGGAGGCCCTGAGAGTTTTAGCACGTGAGGTCGAGGGGGTTTACTGCCCCTCTTTTTATACGGTTACCTACAAGGAAGATGGGTCAATAGGCTCCTTTACACCGCTCATTTCCTCTATCCCTTCCACGGTAAAGGCTGTCAAACAGATACCCTTTGAGGGACCTTTGTGCCAATCGAAGATACTAACACCATCAACGGAGTTCTCTGATACTATCCTTGTAGAGCTTAACCGAGGATGTGCTGCTGGATGCAGATTTTGTGCCGCTGGTTATGTCTACAGACCCCCAAGGATTATAGAAGAAGAAAATATATTTTCATCATTTGAAAGCATATTGGATGAAAACACCAGGATTGGCCTTATAAGCCCATCAGCCACTGATGTCCCCTGGATTGAGAAGTTAACCAGCACTATTCTTGAAAGGGGTGGTGATTTTTCTGTTTCTTCCTTTCGGGCAAGTTCATTAACAACGGATCTGCTAAAAAATATAAAGAGAAGTAGCCAGAAAACCCTGACCTTTGCCCCTGAGGCAGGGAGTGATAGGTTGAGAAGGGTTATAAACAAAAAATTAACAACGGAAGAGATTTTAGAGGCTATTATACATATAGCAAGGACAGGCTTTTTTCATATCAAGCTTTATTTTATCATTGGTCTTCCAACTGAAACAAGAGAAGATGTAAAGGACATTATTGGCTTGGTTAAGTCTATACGTCATCATTTAATTAAGGAAAGCAGAGGCAGGAAAAGGATAGGGAGAATTAGATTGAGTATTAATTGTTTTGTTCCGAAACCATTTACTCCATTCCAGTGGTTTCCTATGGATACAGTTGATTCCCTTAAGGATAAGCAAAAGATACTAAAAAGGGGTCTATCAGGTGAGGGAGGTATTGAGGTTGGTTTTGATGTCCCAAAGTGGGCATATGTTCAGACCCTGCTATCCAGGGGCGACAGACGAGTGGGGAAGATGTTAGTAACA
>JAFDDS010000003.1 GCA_019310745.1 Deltaproteobacteria bacterium
GCTATTGCAGCTTTAGACCTCATTTGCAAAGTTTTACTGGATCCTGGCGATGTTGTGATTGTGGGCGAACCAGCTTACGTAGCTGCCCTCCACGTCATAAAAAGTTATCAGGGTCGTTGTGCCGGTGTTCCGTTAGATGATAAAGGAATGCAGCCAGATGCGCTGAAATCGATGCTTGAAGACTTACAGCATCAATCATTGCATCCCAAATTTATTTACCTCGTCCCTTCATTCCAAAACCCAACAGGTGTTACACTTTCGGAAACGCGTCGAAAAAAAATTATTGAACTCTCCGTTGAGTATAATGTGCCAGTTATAGAAGATGCAGCATACCGTGATCTGCGATTTGAAGGTTCAGCTCCACCATTGCTCGCATCCCTTAACGCACAGAACGTTATAAACATTAATACCCTCTCAAAAATCTTTACCCCAGGCGTGCGCATAGGTTGGGTGACTGCACCACAGGAATTAATCGAGACTTTGACTATAGCCAAGCAAGGTCAAGATCAATGTTCTACAACTATTGGACAATATGTCGCCCTTGCTTTCGCTTCAAGAAATTTGATTGAGCAGCAGACGTCCAAGGCCGTTGAAATATATCGCCGGAAAAGAGACACCATGTTGGCGGCCTTAGCGAATCACTTCCCACAAAGTGCGCACTGGACGAAACCGCAAGGAGGTTTTTATACGTGGGTTACTGTGCCCAAGGAAATTGATACTGAAGCACTCTTACCAAGAGCAATAGAGGATGCCTCAGTTGCATATGTTGCCGGCCCAGCCTTTTATCACAATCGCAGTGGAAAAAACCACATGCGGCTATGCTACAGTTACGTACCTGAATCAAACATTGAGGAAGGTATTCGCAGGCTTGTTCATGTTTTGTCTACCTCAAAGGGCTAATCCATGGAACAAGATCGGGATTGTGTAACACTATCGAAGATCCTTCAATTTGCTGACATTCGGGATCAGGAGGTTCTTGAGATAGGGTGTGGAGATGGGCGAATCACAACACAGCTAATCGGCAAAGCAAAAAAGCTGGTCGCAATTGATCCAGAGGCAGCGAACATTGCCGAGGCCAAAGAAACCATGGATGGTGTCGGCTTACGTATCGGGTCTGGGGAATGTTTGGAATTCCCAAGTGAGTCTTTTGACGTAATTTTGTTTACTCTCTCACTTCATCATCAGGACAGCAGCGTAGCTCTGAGAGAAGCCAAAAGGGTCCTCAGAGATCATGGACGGGTAATGATCTTGGAGCCAGTAAATGATGGGGAGATTGAACAGGTATGTAACTTCATCCAAGATGAAACCCGAGTGCTTCAGGATGCTCTTCGTGCAATTGAGGCAAGTGATTTCGAGGTTGAGCGCTCCGAGGTATTTTACACCTATTGGGAATTCGAAAACGAACATGAACTATACGAGTGGCTTTTCACCTACTACCAAAAACCTTTTGACAATAGCCTTGTTGTGCTGATAGGGGAACTTCTGGGTGACAAAGTAAAGTCTCCCCCAATCATATTACAGGATAAGATTATGATTATCTCTCTTCGAAAGCACATTACCCAAGACTGAAGATTTCACTCTTCTTTTTACTTAAACGATATTCACGAGGTCCTTGATTACGAATGAACAGACCATAGGATTGTTGACCAACCAATCGCTGAGGGCAATGTAATGCGAATTGAAGGCATTCGGTTCACAAATGATATGCTTATGCTTCGGCCTTACAAGGTTACGGATATCGAACCTTGTTTTAACGCAATCCGTGAGTCTATTAATGAACTCTTGCCGTGGATGTGGTGGTGTCATAGTACCTATTCTATTAAAGATACTCAAATATGGGTAGAATCCCGACCTGATGCCTGGCAAAACGCAACTGAGTATTCCTTTGCTATCATAGATTCAAAAGACGGGTCTTTTTTAGGGGGCTGCGGACTGAGCAATATTAATCGTACGGATAGATGCGTGAATCTTGGATACTGGGTGAGAACGAGCCGATCTGGGCATGGCCTGGCTCCAGCAGCGGCGTTAGGTGTGGCCCGATTCGCATTCAAGGAATTAGAATTAAACAGAATCGAAATTGTCATCGCCACTGAGAACAAGGCCAGCATTCGTGTAGCAGAGAAGATTGGTGCGCTGCGTGAAGGAATTTTAAGGAAACGAATCGTTGTCCGCGATACGGTGTATGATGCTTTTCTGTTTTCACTTCTTGTTGATGATGTGAGAGAAAAACCAAAAATGAACAGAAGCACCTAAACTACACGAAGCTCTTACCCTGTCATCCCATGCAGGCAAAGCAGCTGAAAACAAGACGTTAGGCCATACTTGGTAAGCGCTTAAAGCCTTGTAGATTTAAAATTGCTTGTTCTTTAGGACATGAGTGTCTTTCCGTATGCTTTTGAGCATTTACTATATTTGGATATCGAAGCAATATAGGCCAAATTTTATGAATGAACCAACGATAAAGGAAATCAGAGAGGCGTCTCATCGAATCAGGCCTTTTATTCATCATACTCCTGTTCTCACGTGTAGCGCCATAAACAGGATGTTTGAAGCCGAATTATTTTTCAAGTGTGAAAACTTCCAGAAGGTAGGTGCTTTCAAAATCCGAGGGGCAATTAACGCTACATTTATTTTAGGAAACCAAGAAGCTATGAAAGGGGTAGCCACTCATTCATCTGGGAATCACGCGGCTGCGCTGGCTCTTGCTGCCCGCCTACGAGGTAGTAAGGCATATGTAGTAATGCCAGAGAATGCTCCTCATATAAAACGAGCTGCGGTGGCTGACTATGGAGCAGAGATTATTCTCTGCCAACCAACGCTCAAGGCTCGGGAGGAGCGTCTCGCTGAAGTAGTTAATCATACTGGTGCTGCATTTATTCATCCTTACAATGACTATCGAGTAATAGCAGGTCAGGGGACTGCTGCATTAGAACTCTGCGAGGAAATTCCGAATCTCGACATCATGATGACACCGGTGGGGGGAGGTGGTTTGTTGAGCGGAACTGCAATTTCCGTTTCCACCATTTCACCAAAGACTCAAATTATTGCTGCAGAGCCTGAAAGGGCAGACGATGCATATCGCTCTTTTCATGCTGGAAGAATTATTCCCTCAGTTAATCCTGATACTATTGCAGACGGACTCCTCACATCTCTTGGCAGTCTCACCTTTCCTATTATCAGACACTACGTCACAGATATTGTTACCGTGACAGAAGAGGGAATAGTACATGCCATGCGCACTATCTGGGAGAGAATGAAAATAATCGTGGAACCTTCAGCCGCAGTACCTCTGGGGGCAATATTGACCAATCGTATACCGGCTTCAGGAAAAAGAATAGGGATTATCCTTTCTGGGGGAAATGTTGACGTAGCAAATCTTCCATGGAATGATTAAGCAGAACCATAGGATGAATCAGACATCTTGCCTCATTGCAAATTGCATGGTATGCATCTCATGAGATGACCCAGCACCGTATAAAACATATAATGACTAAGGAGAACATAAAATGTCGGTTAAAAAGATTGCTGTGATTGGAGCGGGCAATGGCGGGCACGCCATGGCCGCTCATAAAACTCTTGATGGGTTTGAGGTGAGTCTGTTTGAACTTCCGCGTTTTGCAAACAACATCCGCCACGTTCTCGACACAGGCCATATTACCATCGAGTGGCCAAGGCGGAAGGAAACCGTTACGGTTCACCATGTGACAACCGACATTGCCACTGCACTCAAGGGTGCTGAAATCGTCTTTGTTGTCACCCCTGCCTTTGGTCACAAAACCATGGCCGAGGTGTGTGCTCCTTACGTGGAGGATGATCAGATCATTATTCTGATGCCCGGCTCAGGTGGTAGCCTGGAGTTCGCCTACATATTCAAGGCACAAGGTGTGGACAAAGACATACTGCTGTGCGAGTGCTGCACCCTCCCTTATGGGGCACGCTTAGTCGGGCCTGGTCATGTCCTTATCCACATAGAAGCAGTGACCCTCCCTACAGGTGTGTTCCCGGCTCACCATACTGAGAAAGTAATTGCCATGTTACAGGAGGTCTATCCCGCTATCGTCCCGACAGCGAACGTGCTTGAAGCGGCAATTAACAATCCCAATCCCATCGTTCATCCAGCTGCGGCCCTGCTCAGTGCGACCCGAATCGAATATTCCGCCGGCGAATTCTATCTCTATAAAGAGGGGATGACACCTGCTGTTGCCCGTGTCTACGAGGCCTTGGAGCAAGAGCGTCTTGCACTACTTGACCGGCTGGGCCTTAGGCTTTACCACTGTGCCGGCCTTGACGCCCGAGGATACAATCTGGGCGAAACGTTAGAGGAATGCCACAACCGTATTCTTAACACATCAATGGATGCGGCTTTTGGCGTAGACAGTATCAAAGCGGGTATCCAGATGAAAGGCCCTGCATCCATGCAGGACCGTTTTGTCACCGAGGACGTACCATATGGTCTCGTGCTTCTTTCTACGCTGGGACAACTCTTAGACATCCCTACTCCGATCTCTGATGCTATCGTCAATCTGTCTGGGGCCATTAACCGCATCGACTATTGGGCTCAAGGCCGAGGGGTAAATGAACTGGGTCTCGGAGAAATGAACCTTGAAAAAATTCAAACATTTTTAAATAGTGGTCTCTGAGCAAGATAAGATTATGAGAGTAAAAATTCTTGTCACAGGTGGTACTTTCGATAAAGAGTACAATGAACTTAAAGGAGAGCTCTTTTTCAAAGAATCTCACCTGCCTGAAATGCTACGGCTTGGTCGTTGTAAGCTACGAGTTGATATCCGTACCTTGATGATGGTCGATAGTTTATCTATGACCGACGCTGATAGAAAAAATATCCTTGAAACCTGCAAAGAAATAGAAGAAGATAAAATACTCATTACTCATGGCACTGATACAATGGTAGAAACTGCCAAAGTTCTCGGCAATGCTATAAAGAAAAAAACGATCATTTTAACAGGTGCAATGGTGCCATACAAGTTTGGGAGTTCTGATGGATTATTTAATTTAGGAAGTTCCTTGGCGTTTGTTCAGGCTTTGCCGGATGGGGTTTATATTTCTATGAACGGTAAATGTTTTCATTGGAATAATGTGAGAAAAAACAAACAGACAGGTGAATTTGAAGAAATAAAGCAAACAATCCCTTAATACCCTGGTTATCAGTCGTATCAAACAATCGGTACTATTCGACGAGTCACATTGTGTGCTTAGCCAATAGACTCCTTCGGATTCCTTAACAAGGGATATACGGAAATTCCACCCATGAGCAATTTGACAACCACTCAAACTCAATATAGACGTGCTGTTTTAAGTATTGCTTCTCTGGCAACTCATTGCTTGACCTGCCATCAGCATTGCTCATGGCAGGCGAGCATGTTCGCCAGATGAAGCCTAAAAGGCAAACTATACACATGAAATTTTATAAATATCATGCACTTGGAAACGATTATATCGTTTTAGATCCTGCAGATGTTGGCGATGAGCTAACCTCCCACCAGATTCGATCGATTTGTCATCGGAATTATGGCATTGGCTCTGATGGCATTCTTTTTGGACCATTTATATCCCCACAAGGTGATTTTGTCTTACGCATATTTAACCCTGATGGCAGCGAAGCGGAAAAAAGCGGAAATGGTTTACGAATCTTCTCCCGGTATCTCTGGGATAAAGGACTGGTTCAAGAGACGCCATTTATAATAATGACTGCAGGAGGCAAGGTCATATCCCACGTGCACAAAGGAGGAAAAAACGTCACTGTTGACATGGGTGAAGTCAGTTTTGACAGTCGCAAGATACCTGTTGAGGGACCTCCTCGAGATGTCCTCAACGAGATAATTGTTGTAAATGGGCAGGAGCTTCTTTTTTGTGCAGCCACTATTGGAAACCCGCACTGCATTATTCTTCGTGATGAGATCAGTGCAGAAGAAACCCAAAAATGGGGTCCTCTTATCGAAAAAGACCCTCGCTTTCCAAATCGCACGAACGTCCAGTTTATGAAAATCCTTGATCGAAAAAACATCAAAATCGAGATCTGGGAGAGAGGCGCAGGGTATACCCTGGCTTCAGGCAGTAGTAGCAGTGCTGCAGCAGCCGTTGCCTATAAGTTAGATTTATGCGACTCTCACATAGCTGTGAACATGCCCGGAGGTACAATTGAAATCACCGTCTTTGACAATTTCTCTATTTCAATGATCGGACCAGTCGTCAAGGTCGCAGAGGGAACAATCTCAGATGACATGTTCGCCTAAAAATCCTCTCACCAGCAAATGAAGTGGATGTGAAAAGTCTATCCCTTGTTATTCTGCCACAACGGCTTGCAATCTGCCGTCTCTTTCCAGATGAGCCAATCCCGAACTTTCTTTCTCTGTCTCCATTTTGGTCCATCACGCGAACTAGTGATGAGCTTTCTGTTGTTCTATCTGAAGACATTGTGCCGGCAGACTGGAAAGCTGAAACCGGATGGCGTTGTTTAAAGGTGATTGGGCCTCTTGATTTCGACCTTACCGGTTGTCTGGCTTCTCTCGCAATGCCGCTCTGTGAGGCAGGCGTCAGTATCTTTGTCATATCAACTTATGATACTGACTACCTTCTAGTAAGAGAAGGAAGCTTAGAAAAAGCAACACAGATACTGTTGGAGAGTGGCCATGTTGTGGCATGATGAGTGCAGGTACAGTGGATCCGCTCGTTCATGAGCTTCGCATGTAAAGATCTTACAAGTACCTATGCTTCCCGTCTTGCCCGCCAGAACAAGACAAATGTGGCAGCCCCCAAAACCATGTTCGGTATCCACATAGCTATAACAGGGTTTAATGTGCCTGTTTCTCCTAAGCTATCCGCTGCTGATAGCAGAATATAGTATACGACAAAAATCACAATACTCAGGGCAATCCCCCACGATCTTCTTTGTGCCCTCATCATTAACCCAAGAGGGAAACCAATAAGGCCCAAAAGGAAACACGCAAAAGGAATGGAGAATTTCCGTTGCAATTCTATGGCCAAGATATTGTGTTGCACGGTTGTTTTTGTTACTTTCTTAAGTTGACTCCTGAGTTCAGAGATGGACATCTCCTTTCTACCTTTTTTCTGTGAAGAGAATCTACTCATTATGTCTCCAAGCTCTATACGTAAGTCATAGGATGTAAATCGCAGTTTTTTAGATGAATCTAAATCCTTGCTTACCATAAAACTAGACCCATCAGTTAGATGCAGATTGATGGACATTTTTTTTGGATCAGACATTATCCTCCCTTTTCTGGCAATAATAGTATTAGAAATGCTTGGATCCCTCTCATCAAATATAAAGACCCCTTCCATTGTGTGGTCATGCGCAGATATATGATTGGCATAGAGTACTATATTGGGGATGTTGTCATTGAATACACCCTGCTTGATTCCAATGCTTGTATTCGATTGGGCTATCTCAAAGAGGAGCCTTGCCATAGAATGATTGCCAATAGGAAAGAGATAGATTGCTATAAAGGAGGCTAAAACATAGCTGATAATAGAAAAGGTGACTACTGGAGGAAGTATCTGATAGAGACTGATTCCTGATGACTTTAAGGCAAGCATTTCATTGTCCTCATTAAGCCTTGAGAATGCAATAAGAGAGGCCAAAAGAGTGGCCATGGGTAACGTAAAAAAAAGAACATAGGGAATAGTATACGCGATTATGAGCAGAACTTGCGAAATGTCTGTTCCATGATTCACCATCCATTCGGTTAGTTTTAATACTCTGCCCGCAAGCACAATAAAGGTAAACAAAATAAGGCCGGTTATAAAAGTGGGAACCATCTCCTTAAAGATATATATATTGATAATCTTTTTCATGGGTTTCTTGGGTGAGCAACTCTTATTTTGGACCTAATCAACCATATTATTATATCGTTAAAAAAATATTTGGTCAATGCTCAACTCCGGGCTCAACTCCGGGCACTCCCCTGCAAACAAATGCAATGAAGTTTCAAGCGCAATTGGAACTAATCTCGATGTCCGGCTTAACAAAGTTTAATGCCTATTCATCGGGATTCATCACGGCATCAGGATAACGGGCAGATCATTTTCAGAAAGCCTTAAGCCAGGCCTGCAAATTATTTTTTTTTACGAATTTTCTAAATCTTCAGGCCAGGAAAACGTTGGAAATTAGTCCTGAACAAACAGTTCCTTAAAGGGGGTTTGCAAACAGAATGTGCAGCTCAATGGCTAAGCCACATTGCACTTCTGGCCTTTAAAAACGGACAAAAATTTAATTTTTTATATTTTTAGGTATAAAAATGCTAAAACTGGCAACATTGAAGTTGACTTAATAGAAGAAAAATGGTGTACTTGAGTAAATTTATTTGTAGATTAAAATTAACTACGCAGGTTCAAAGTTCCCCGATAAATCGGGGTTCAATGTTTATTTGCTGAACCATTAATCCTTAAATGCGGGTTTTTCATGAGCCGGTTGAGGAGGCTTGGCATGGACACTGGTTTCCCGATAAAATCGGGATTGAACCCCTGAACTGTGAACCCCTGGCTCAGGCCTGATTTCAAGAAGTTGGATTTAAGAGTGATACTTTTAAGCAGTCAGGAGTTGCTTGCCGTGATAACGGCCATCGCGCCAGGGCGGGCTTGAACCTGAGAACCTGGGTAGTTACGAAGACCTTATATTTTCTCACTTATAACGTCTGGGAAAAAATGTTAATGTTAAAATTATATTTATTGCCTTTTGGCGGACATTAACAAAGGATAAAATATAAAAGACGAAAGGAAGGTACAGAATGTATATTGAGCCACAAAAAACCATCAATCAAGTTTCCAGGGCCATAGGAAAACATAAAAAACTTGCATTAAAAAATTTAAACTGGCTTCTCGAGCATATGCATCCGTATTTTTTCATCACCTTTGGGCCTGAAAAAGATGCCCTATTGCATCTAAGCATGAACCTGCAAACCCTGGGGGAAAACCATCAGGTTGTTTTAAGAGATACTGATGAAAAGCTTATTATAGCTACCATAAATAAACCAGGCACCTTATTCAAGACCCTCGATTCTATAAAGGACAAAGAGATTATCTATTCAGAAATGATCCATTCCAACACTTTTCTGCCGGGCCAGGATGGCGAGCTTGAGCTGCAGAAATTCCATTTTCGAACTGATAAAGAAAAATCGGACTCAACACCAATGTTTCGAGGTAAGGGGCTTATCCGTAAAAACCTTAAAGATCATTACCCCGACTTTAACTTTCAAGAATTTGACACGATTCTCCAGAGCTTCTTAGAGAACAATCGAGACTATGTTGCGCTCTCCCCCGCGCTCAGAGTTGCCAGGGCAATGTGGCTTTTCCAGTCCGCAATACTCCAGGGCGGTATCTTTCTGGATGTTGAGCCCACACAAAACGAAAAAGGCCAAGAAGAGACAAGGCTTGTTTTTTCAGTTATCAATCCGCTTTTTAAGGGATATCTGGGAAAGATCATTGAAATATTTTACCGGCTTAACATAGCCACCCAAAGAAACTATATTTTAGAAATAAAAGACGCCGAGCAGCATGTAACCATTTTATCGGCATACATTACTACTCGTGATGGGAAACCTATCCATAAAGACATGCCAATCTTCTCCTCATTAAAATCCGAACTTTATAATACGAAGGTCATTAATATACATGACAGGACATACTATGAATTGGTTACCGGTAAAGTCTTAACAGGCCCAGAAGGCAGCCTTTTAAGCGCAATCACTACATTCGTTCACACCAACATGGCGCATAGCTCTCCCTATCGATTCGATTGGGACGAAACACAAGATGCCTTTTTTAGCCATCTCCAGTTCACCAGGGAAATACTGCAACTGTTTGATAGAAAATTCAATCCCGACCCTGAAAAACGTGTGGATAAAGAAATCCTTGAGAAGGAATACCAGAGATTACAGTCCATACTTGACGAATACAACACAGGCCATGTCATCTTGGATGAAACCAGGAGGATAATGTTCAGTGTTGCGCTTCTTTTTATTCGATATACGCTTAAGACAAACTTTTTTGTTACATATAAAAAAGCCCTTTCCTTCAGGCTGGATCCCCGTTATATGGATCATTTACCTCAAGAAATCAGGACCAATTTGCCTTCTGATCTTCCCTTCCGAATAACATTCTTCTACCACCGCTTTGGATCCGGTTATCATTTCGGATTTTCAGACATTGCTCGAGGAGGATTTCGGACAGTCATCTCAAAAAACAAAGACGACTTTATTTCAACCATGAATACCATTTTCAAAGAAGCAATGGTTCTTGCCTACACCCAGCATCTGAAAAATAAGGATATCTATCAAGGAGGATCGAAACTGGCGATTGTCATGCGGGCCTTTGATTTGAGAGAGTACGACAGGGTCGTCAATCGCCTTTACAACCTTCAGAGGGGAATTATAAATGCCTTCCTCGACGTATTTGTTACTCGCGGCGGGAAACCTGTAGATCACAAGGTAGTCGACTACTATGGGGAAGACGAGCCTATCGAGCTGGGACCCGACGAAAACATGCACGATTCCATGATTGAATACATGGCAGAACGCGCCAAAAAACGGGGATACATTCTTGGGGGCGGCATTATCTCCAGCAAGAAAATCGGAATCAATCACAAGAAATACGGTGTCACCTCCCTTGGTGTACTGAAATTTGTAGAGCGGGCACTGAAAGAGTTCGGGATTGATGCCCGCTCAGATCCCTTCAGCGTGAAGCTCACGGGTGGGCCTGATGGGGATGTTGCAGGAAACGAGATAAAACTGCTACTGGCCCAATGTCCATCGGTTCAAATCACTTCCATCACTGATGCTTCTGGGGTTATCTATGATCCGAGTGGTATCGAGAAGGAAGAACTTGGCAGACTGATTCATAAACACGATATAGATAAATTTACACCAGACCATCTCAACAAAGGCGGTTTTATCCTCTACTCTCGGGAGCAGAAGAGAGAAGGTTTGGTCGACCTCTTTAAAAGGGTTACAAGAGACCATGACGGCATGAGGGAAGAGTGGGTATCATCAGATGAGTTTCATGCACAGTTTGAAAATCTCATATTTTCTCACTTTACCGATGTCTTTATACCGTGTGGAGGACGTCCCGAAACCATCCATATTGGTAATTGGGAAAAACTCTTTGACAGTAACCAGAATCCAACTGCCCGGGTAATAATAGAAGGAGCTAATTCATTTATTTCCCCAAGCGCCCGGGAAAAGATACAAAAAAAGGGCATTCCAATACTGAAGGATTCCTCGGCAAACAAATGTGGTGTAATTTGCTCCTCTTACGAGATCATTGGAGGGTTGTTAATGAAAGATGAGGAATTCCTGCAACATAAAGCCGAATATGTGAAGGATGTACTAAGAATCCTGGAGAAACGAGCAGTCGATGAATCTGGGCTGATCTTTCAACGGTATGCCCAATCTCAGGGCAATAAATTATATACTGACATTAGTAATGAAATCAGCCATGAAATCAATGAGTTGACAGATACCATTTATAGCTACATCCTTGCGAATCCAGAAAAGTTCGAAAAACCTCCTTATGCCAAGATGCTTCTTCTTCATTTTCCCGCTTTTATTCGGGGGAGAAAAAAATTCAGAGATCGGATAAAGAACCTCCCCCATAAATACAGAGTGGCTATGGTTTCCACAGAAATTGCTACTCAAAGCATCTACCATGGTGGCTTTGAGGTGTCTTTTGAAGACAAAGTAGAACAATATGTAAAGAAAGTCAGTGGGGAAACCATACAATAATTCATATTCAGCCACGGAATTTAACAACCATGTCTTTTCCTGCCGTCTAGGTTATATCCGTATATAATGATACCGCGTTGGCCTATGACTCGGAAAGAGTGGTGGGAGCAAGGGCAATAAAAAAAGAGAAAAGAAATATATTTCATTCCTCAATCTTGAATAAAAAATCTATCTGTGTATTATAAAATCTTTTTCGAAACAATACTCCAAAGAATGAGGTTTAATGGATGATCTTAATTATTGACTTCGGCTCCCAATACAACCAGCTCATTGCCAGGAGGGTGAGAGAGCAACATGTTTATTGCCAGATAGAGCCTCCAGACATTGAATTGTCCAAAATCAGCTCCTTAGCGCCTGAAGGCATAATCCTCTCGGGAGGGCCGGCAAGTATATATGAAAAAAACAGTCCCAAAGTAGATCCACAGATCTTCAATCTCAATATTCCCATACTTGGTATATGCTATGGCATGCAGTATATGATAGGGAGCTTGGGTGGTAAGGTCGACAGTGCCCGAAGAAGAGAATATGGCCTTGCTGAGCTCCATATAGGTGACCAAAAAGGTGTTTTTTATGGAACTAACATGGTAACCCCCTGTTGGATGAGTCATGGCGATTCTATTTCTTATCTGCCAGAGGGATTTAAGGTAACGGCCTCCACAGAAAATACCAAAATAGCTGCCGTTGAAAATAATCAATGCAAACTTTATGGCCTGCAATTCCACCCGGAAGTCATCCATACACCTGAGGGAAAGAAGATGCTAAAAAACTTTATCTTCAGGATATGTAACTGTAAAAAGACATGGACGATGAAATCCTTTATCAAAAAAACGACAGATGAGATAAAAGGAAAAGTTGGAGAAAAAAAGGTCATTCTGGGATTAAGTGGTGGTGTAGATTCCTCAGTTGCAGCTGCTCTTCTCAACAAGGCTATTGGTAAAAAGCTGACCTGCATCTTTGTAGACAACGGCCTTTTAAGAAACAACGAAAGAGAAAGGGTTAAAGATTTATTCACGCAGCATTTTAGGGTAAATCTTAGATTCATCAATGCCAGAAAAAGATTTCTGGAACCACTCAGAGGTGTGGTGGACCCTGAAAGGAAAAGGCGCATAATAGGCAAAACCTTCATTAGGGTATTTGAAGATGAAGCCTTAAAGATTAAGGGTGTTGACTTTCTCGCACAGGGGACCCTCTATCCAGACCTGATTGAATCCAGGTCTGCTTTTGGAGGTCCATCAGCAGTTATCAAATCCCATCATAATGTCGGAGGGCTTCCTAAAAAGATGCGCCTTACCCTTATTGAACCTCTCAAACATCTCTTCAAGGACGAGGTCAGGCTTTTAGGTAAAGAACTCGGACTGCCTGATGATATAATACTTCGCCATCCCTTTCCAGGTCCCGGGCTCGCAGTACGAATTATTGGAGAGGTAACGCCACAGCGTCTGTCTATTGTGCGGCAGGCAGATGATATTTTGATAACAGAAATTAAAAAAAGCAATCATTACAAAAAACTGTGGCAATCATTTGCCATACTTTTACCTCTAAAAAGTGTTGGGATTATGGGTGATAAACGGACCTATGAACATAGTGTTGTTATACGGGCTGTCACAAGCCTTGATGCTATGACTGCAGATTGGGCCAGGCTTCCCCATGCACTGCTGGGCAGGATTTCAAACCGGATTATCAATGAGGTCAGGGGTGTTAATAGGGTAACCTATGATATC
>JAFDDS010000162.1 GCA_019310745.1 Deltaproteobacteria bacterium
GAGCAACCTATTAGCTATTCTCGGTGTTCCCCTTGATCTTGTTGCAATCTCAAGGGCACCTTCTTTATCAAGCTGAATATTAAAAAGTTGTGCAGTTCTGGACACAATCTGCTGTAATTCCTCAGCGTTATAAAACTCCAACCGCGAAATAACGCCAAACCTGTCTCTTAAAGGAGGCGTGAGCAGGCCTGTTCTTGTAGTAGCACCAATCAAGGTAAAGGGCGGGATGGAGAGCTTCACTGTTCTGGCTGATGGTCCTTGACCAATAATGATATCTAGTTTGAAATCCTCCAAGGCAGGATAAAGTATTTCTTCCACTACATGATTCAGCCTATGGATTTCATCAATAAATAGAACATCTCTGGGTTCTAAGGATGTTAGTATAGCTGCTAAATCACCTGGCCTATCCAAAACTGGTCCCGAGGTAGTTTTTATATTTACTCCAAGTTCATTGGCTATTATATGTGCTAGGGTTGTCTTTCCAAGACCAGGGCTACCATGAAAGAGAACATGATCTAATGCCTCTAACCGCTCTTTTGCTGCCTCTATAAATATCCTGAGATTTCTTTTAGTATCCTCTTGCCCGATAAACATATCCAATGTAAATGGTCTAAGGCTGACTTCGGCTGGGCGTTCATCTACACTAGGATTTGGATCTATTATTTTTTCTTCCATGATTGTCATTTGTCAATGGTCACTCGTCAGTTGTATTTTTTAGCAATTACTACCAGGGGCATAAAATTAATTACATCTAAAGAATGCCTGCCCCCCTTCGGCTTCGCCTCATGCCTTGCCCGACGGATGGCAGTCGGGGAGGCGGGTGTGGGTAGCGCAGTTCTTTAGCTTCGAGCTCGTAAAGCTTACCGCTCGGAGAGGGCTGCATCTATTGGCACCGCCAAAGCGGTACACTACATATTTAATAAAGACGTCTTGCATGATAAAAATGAAAACCATATTTAGGCTTGGGTAAATTAATTTATTTTCCTGTTTTTTCAACGGACAACTGACAACGGACTACTAACATTATCGTGAACGTCCGCTTGCCAGATTTCGTAAGGCCTCTTTTAGTAATGTGTCAAGATTCATATCATTATCATTGCGTAAAACATTCTCTATAACTATCTTAGCAGACTTACTCGGGTAGCCAAGATTGATGAGTGCTGATAAGGCATCATCAAAAATTTCTTTATTTCTTATCTGCACTTTCTCTTGTGGGCGTAACTCTATGCCTTCGACGATATCAGACACCTTTTCTTTTAACTCAAGGGTTATCCTCTGAGATGTTTTTTTGCCAACACCTGGAATTGCAGAAATTCTTTCAGAATCAGCGCTCACAATTGCACTGAGGAGTTCCTTAATTCCGATACCTGAAAGAATATTTAACGCCAGTTTAGGACCGATCCCAGATACAGAGATCAGCAGTAAAAAGATCTCTTTTTCTGTCTCTGTCTGAAAGCCAAATAATTGAAGCATATCTTGTCGGACATGTGTGTAAACATGTAGACTTACCTTTTCCATCTCATCCGGGAGTTGATAGAATGTGGATAAAGGAATATAAATATGATAGCCAACGCCAGTTGTATCTACTACTACCGACTGAGGTCTTTTACTAAATAATATTCCAGTTAGATGAGCTATCATGTAATAGTATCTTCAAACCTTACCCAGTTATGGTGGCATATTGCTATGGCTAATGCATCTGATGTATCTAAAGAGAATTGAGTATCGAGTTTAAGGATGACCTTAACCATGGATCTCACCTGTTCTTTTGTTGCCCTTCCATAGCCAACCACTGATTGTTTAATTTGTAAGGGGGTATACTCAAAAATCTTTAGACCTCCCTGGATAGCTGCTATAAGAGCAGCTCCCCTTGCATGGCCCATTTTTAAGGCGCTTTTAACATTTTTGGCAAAAAAGATATCCTCAATAGACATTTCCTCTGGATGATAGGTCTGGATAACCTCGAGAAGTGATTCAAAAATTTTATGGATCCTCTTATTGAATGGCAAAGAATAAGGAAAGGAAATTTTGCCTGCCTCAACGTAAATCAATTTATTGTCTTTCTTTTCTACTAAACCATAACCTGTAATCAACGAGCCGGGGTCAACTCCAAGAACCAACATCATCCGATGGCCTCCATAACCTCATCGGAGATGTCAAAATTGGCATACACATGGTTAACATCTTCGTTGTCTTCCAGATTCTCCATCAGAGTTAACATCTGTTGAGCATGTTTGTCATCAATTTTTACAGTTGTCTTAGGGATCATAGTTATCTCAGCTAGGGTATATCTTATTCCTGCGTTCTCAATGGCCGTTTTTATCTTTTCAAAAGAGGAAGGTTCAGTTATTACCTCAAGTTCTTTTTCATCTTCTTTGATGTCATCAGCCCCAGCCTCCAAGGCCAGTTCAAACAACATTTCTTCCTCTACCTGATCTTTTTGAAAAACTATAAGACCCTTCTGAGAAAACATCCAGGCCACACAACCTGACTCCCCTAAGTTACCTCCTGATCTTTCAAATAGGTACCTGACATCTGCCACGGCTCTATTTTTATTATCAGTCAATACCTCTATCAATACAGCTACCCCTCCTGGGCCATATCCTTCATAGGTGGCTTCTTCATAGTTAGAGCCTTCTAATTCTCCGGTTCCTTTCTTAATAGCCCTTTCAATGTTCTCCTTGGGCATATTTTCTGCCTTGGCTGCGGCTATAGCCACCCTTAACCTTGAGTTAGAATCTGGATCTTTTCCACCTAGCCTAGTAGCAACAGTAATCTCCTTGATAAGTTTAGTAAAAACCTTTCCCCTCTTAGCATCAACTGCTCCCTTTTTATGTTTTATGGAGGCCCATTTTGAATGTCCAGACATTTATTCCTCCTCAATAAGTATTCATTTTTTTAGATGATTTTATATGTCTTGTTGTAACTACTCAGGTTCACAGTTCAGGGTTAGAGAGCAACCAACCGTAAACCCAGCCTGTCCCGATATAATTGGGGCGGGCAGGCGTGAACCTAACAACCTTAGCAGTAACATATTTCTTAACATAATTATCTATTTCTTGTAAAGCCAATTTGGGATAGTAGGGATATGGCAGGATGCTGGAATCTTTTAGGGTTTTAAATTCTTGCCAAGTTTCTTATTTGATACTATCCTATTTGCTGACTACATTAAAAGCTTTCTATAATCTCCTTGCACATTATGCAGGAATGATAGTAATCATTGCTCCTATACACATAGAAAGACGTAAGAATATCATATCTACTTTACGATCATATAATTTAAATTACCGTTTGAGAAGCAGCTAAGAAAATGATACGTAGAGATTAAGATAGGTGATGGATTTACCCAGTTTCAGGGGTTCCAAGTTCAAGGGTTCAAAGTTAGAGATCAATCCCGATTTCATCGGGAAACCTTGAACCTTTTAAACTCCGTAGATACAAAGATATATTAAAAAATTGATTCTATTTAAGGGAAAGTAAAAA
>JAFDDS010000163.1 GCA_019310745.1 Deltaproteobacteria bacterium
TTTCGATATTACCTCTTTTTCATCCTATGCAAAGGAGCTTGAGTTTTTAGAGTGGGGATACAATAGAGATAAGGAAAGGCTTCCGCAAATAAACTTTGGAGTTATCTATGGAGAGCCATCCTCTTTACCACTATTTTATACGCGATATCCTGGCAGTATTCCGGATGTTCGTACACTCTATAATATGGTGGAGTATCTGGAATGGTTGGAATTATCCAAGATACTTTTTGTATTGGATCGTGATTTTTTTAGCTCATATAATCTCAAGAAAATGAATACAGACATGCGCTTCATAATTGCTATGCCATACAGCAATAAGAACTTCCAGATAAACAAGAAGATCATCTATGGTGTCAGGAATCGGATTGAAATCGGAGAAAAGAGATACTATTCATATCTATACCTTGATGAGAAACGCAGGGTAGAAGAACGGGAGCGGTTTTTAAGCAGAATACTTGAAATAGAAAAAAAGGTAGAAGAACCGGAGCTTTGTAAAAACAGAGAGGACCTTAAAGAGTTCCTTTCAGAAAACGTCAGAGGCTGGGAGAAGATATTTGAAATAGTTGAGCATGATGGAGCATCTAAGATTAAAAGAAAAGAAAAAGGGATTAACAGCCAGTTGGAAAAAATGGGTACCATGATATTGCTAAGCAATAAGATGCTCGACGGGAAAGATGTTTTACGTTTGTATAAAAGGAAAGATGTAGTGGAAAAGTTCTTTGATAATATGAAACATGATATCGAAAGAAAGCGGCTTCGGATCCATTCCCAGGAAACTTTTGAAGGTAGATTGTTCTTAGATTTTCTTGCTCTCATTATTTATTCCAGGATCAGTTCCGTAATGCGTAAAGAAGGAATAAACAAAGATCTTACTGTTCAGGAATTAATGTATGAGTTTAAAAAGATAAAGCTTATAAGGCTGGGCGCTAAGAAGACGATCGTTACAGAGGTATCGAAGAAACAGCGAGAATTATTTCAAAGCTTTAAAATACCTCAACCTACTCGGCCATAGTTATAATATGGCGGGATTTTAGGAAATAATGTATCATCAGGCCCTGGCAGAAATTAATAAAGCAGATAAAAAACTGTACCAAAATATAAAAAGAATGTACTACCACCTGCTGGGATTCCTTCTTCTTCAAAATGGCGACTGTAATATTGCCTCGAAATTAAAAGGTTTTACCGATAAATTTGAAGAGCTACAATCACTGGGAAAAAATAATGAATCGGACATCCTGAATTATATAAAAATGGCAGATGGACGAATATTCGAGCCGAAAGAAGCCCGGGTTATAGACATCCTTAGATCAGAGTTCAAAGACTATAAGCTTGCAGAAGAAATACTGTTGGAATTAAATCCGGATTCCATGTATGCCGCCAGTCTGTACAACCTGGCAATTCTTAATTATTTAAAGTATGACAACAGACCGGAAAGCATGCAGACAGGTCTTGAATACAGTATAAAAGCCGCTGAAAAAGGGAATAATGAAGCAGCTTTAACCGCGGGGCATCAGCTGCTTAATGGAGTTCCGGGATTCAGTAAAGAGCTTAACGGACTTCTTGAATTTCGGGATGAGAAAGCAGCTGTATTGGGCTTTTTCCCCTATCCGGATGATATTAAAACCGAAATTGACACTGAAAGAGCTGTTGTATTTCTTAATATTGCTGTAAATGGGGGAAATAAAAATGCCTGCGAAGTTCTGGCGAAATATTATGCTGAACATGGAGAACCTCAAAAAGCAATCGATTTGTTGAGCAGGGCTGCTATCGATTATGGGTCTAATTCCGCAGCAGAAGCCATGGGAGACTACTTCAGCGGCAGAGCAGAAAAATCACGTCACAACTTCCTGAAGAAACTCCGTCCAATACATATAGACAACAGGGAGGCGATCAGGAACTGGTACTCTCCAGGCATCGATAATAATCGAGTCATTATCCCCAAACTGCTGGATACTATATTCGCATCTGAAAATCCCGCTGATTATATGGATATCCTTAGTAAAGTTTACAGTATAGGAGAAATACCGCAGTGGGGGTTTGAGCACCTAAAGGAATTTATCGCCACAGGAGAAGCAAAAGAAATAAGCCGGGATGATTTCCTGGGAATCTGTTATTTCGGCCCGATCCTGAGTAGAAACCTTAATAAAGCATATTCACTGCTTCTGCAGGGATACAATGCGGGACGAAAAACAGGATACACAGTCTATCTGCTGGGAATTCTGCATCTTTCAAAAATCGAAGGGCTTCCTAAAGATCCGGTTAAAGCACACCATTTGTTTATGGAGGCTGCGGATCTGGGCTTTGACCCTGCTGCGGCCTTAGCCGGAAAAAGCTGCTACGATGGCGGGAGAGGATTTTTCCCCGGGGGACTGGTGGATGATGGAGTTATTCACAACAGTGAAGCACAAATGAGTGTAAAATTTGAGAACGCCTTTTCTTCCCCTGAGAAAGATCAGGAGCTTAATTTAAAAAATCCCGGGCTGGCTGAAAAATATCTGAAGCAGGCGGCGGATGCAGGATTCGAGTTCTGCTGTATAATACTTGCCGGAATCTACCTGAAACAGGGAAAAGCAAATGAAGGATATGCCTATACTCAAAAAGCTTCATGGTATGGTTCGGGACAAGCCTCTCTGCAGTTGGCAGCGCTCCATGCCGGTGTAAATAAAATGGAATACCCACCGGATTTTTCTGTTCTGTCAAAAGCTGCAGATGTCCAAAAAGATTACTCCCAAGCTCTGTTCTACTGCGATCTGGCCAATATTCAGGGAGGACAATCGGACTACCACATGCGCCTGGCTGATCTTTTTGTACCGGGGGACACTAATCCGGAAGATTTGAAATTTATCAACACTCTCCTGGAAAAAGCGGCTGAACTTGGGGAAAAAGCAGCAGTTATTAAATTGGGACTGAACTATATGGAAGGTATATGCTGCAAAAAAGATGAAAAAAAAGCATTCGCGCTTCTAACTTCAATGAATGATGGCATTCAGCCGCATATATCTGACTGTATCTACGATTCCGTCAATAGTGTTGATTACGGTATTGAGATTGGGCGGGCACAGGCTCTTGCCCGAATCTATGGTTCTTCTGAAAGCGATCTATATAACGCCGGATTGTCTGAAGAGTATGACAAGTTGGCGGATAACATGATAGCGAAAAAGAAAGAGATAGAAGATATGTTCTCGGATATGCTCAGTAAAAAGTAGGAATCAGTTATTAATTTTTTTCCATAATGCAGATGAAGGTACAGGATTATCCCCATCATACAAAAGATATATTGATGGGTTTTAAAATTGTGGAAAAATTGACTCTACTGTTTCTTGTTTTGTTGTTTACAGTACACCTTGTTTTTGAATAAAATAAAGATTAAGCTTTTAAGAGCTACTGGAATAATTGAGGCTTAAGTTTAATCAATGTTTAATCTTGATGGTCTGTCAAATATTCGGAAAGTAAAATGGAAATACCTTAAAGCAGAATAAAACTATATGTGTTTTCCGACACCTGTATACCCGCTTCCTATCCCCTCCATGGTTTTGAAATTAATAGGGGCCATACAAACTACAGTACCTTCATGAAAAAAGTCCTCCATTTCAAGGACAGAGAGGTTTATAATAAAAT
>JAFDDS010000164.1 GCA_019310745.1 Deltaproteobacteria bacterium
AAAGATACGAGATGATAAAGGATATTGGAATCAGATTGAAGCGTATATCCGTGATCACTCTGAAGCTGACTTCAGTCACAGCATATGTCCGGAGTGTGCAAAAAACCTGTATCCGGAATTTTACAAGGGTGATTAGTATAGGAGAGAAAATCTTTTTAAACACCGAATCTCTACTCCCATATCTTGTGACTTCAGCAATTCAGTAAGAATTCCACTACTGCTATGCTTGGAAAGAATTGAAAGGCCGAAAAACTTTCGTATAGTGATATAAGTCTATACTTTTCCCGCCTGAAAAACATTATAGAACCAAGGTAAATCATTCCATAAACCCACCACTCTTATTTTCTTTGATTTATAGAGATTTGACCAAGACAATACGAGTATATGAGTGCTTATGATTGACACACAAGCCTAATTTTCCTACACTCCTTCTCCGAAAAAGCAACCCCTTATCACTTCATTTTACAAAAACTCAATGGAATGAGTGATGGAAAAAAGAACCTTCAGATTGAAAGCCGAAATTAACAACAATACAAAAGACGCCTTCAGACGATGGATTTGGGTGATATTTTTTGCTATTGCCTTTGCTTGGGTCGAAAGTGCGGTGGTGGTTTATCTTAGGGAAATATACTTTGACGGTGTCTTCAAATTTCCCCTATTCATTGTCTGGAAGGAAGGCAAACATATTATAGATCCTCTTATCAGAATCGAGTTTGGGCGTGAGATTGCAACCATTGTAATGTTTGTGGCAGTAAGTTGGATCACCGGAAAGAATAAATTACAGAGGTTTTGCTTTTTTATGATCGCCTTCGGTATCTGGGATATCTTCTATTACATCTGGCTATATATCATGGTGGGCTGGCCCGAGAGTCTTATGAGTTGGGATCTTCTCTTTTTCGTGCCCCTGCCCTGGGTGGGACCTGTGATCACACCATTATTGATTGCGGTGACCATGGTTGGGGCGGGTTCACTTATTATTTACTACTATAAGAAAGGATATGTGATCAGTTGGCGCTGGTATGATATGGCCATTGAATTAGGCTGTGGTGTTCTGATCATTGTAGCGTTTTGCTGGGATTGGAAGAACATCTTGCAGGTTCCTGGTGACATCACGCGAAGCGGGGTTCCCAACCCTTTTGCATGGTGGCTGTATCTACCGGCTTATCTTTTTTCCATTATCTATTTGGCCATACGGCTAAAACAGATCCTTTCTGTTAAAATTCATTCAAATCCATTTTAAGCATTGCCTTCTGAAGTTTTCCGGTCAGGTGCATCAGGCCTTTCTGATGAAAAGGATTTTGGCCTGAAGGATCCACAGTACAATATAATTGTCTGGCTAGGATGATAGAAGTCAATTTTGTGGGATCCTGCTATAGTTCTGGACAAATTTGAAGTCTAAACTTTTCAGTATTGTGTTTGTATGTTGTAATAAAATCAGATAGAATGCATGTAACCAATCTGGCGCGTAACCCTCATTGACATAATTTCCATATATTTTAACCAGATTTAGGTGTTTGCTTAAAAACAAGAGTCTATATAATATACAACGTTAGACGTATCAGAATTAAATATTGGTATTCCATATAGAACACAGGAAATGATGCAAGATCTTAATAAATCAGCACTTGAGAACGTTTGCAGAGAATTGTTGAACGCATTTCAGGGGATGTTGTCGTGGGAATGGGACAGTCGGTTTGAAACCGTTCTGGCTACGTTCGGTGTAGACGATAAAAACAGCATTCGTGCAGTCTTGGAGCGCTATCTCGGCATTACCTGGGACAGCTCAAATATCCGTAAAGCACCTGATGTCGTGCGAATGATCAATAGTAATCTCGTTGGTCTCATGTCAGGGCAGCTGCTTTTTACCTCAGATCCGAACCAGGATGCATTTATTTTTTGTGCCTGGTGGCCATGGGGCGATGGAAAGACCATCTCTATTCGCCTCGCACCATCCTACGAGAAATTATTGGATTCAGAGAAGACCAAACAAACCCAACTGCTTAAAGACTGGTTCGGAATTTAAATGATTAGGGGACGGCGCCAACTGAAGAGCTAAAAGAAATTCAACCCATAGTGTATAGGCGTTGTACTTGACTACAGATAGCTGGCGCCATTTGGATCATGTGAACTTAATCGTTGAACTTTCAACTACTGCTGTAAAGAGAAAGTCTCCTGTAATTCCCCTGTCTTATAATTACTATACGTAACATGGAAAGGTTGGGTGAATATTTCTAACTGTTATACGTAGATTCGTTTAATGCCAATGCATACACTATTTCATACGCTAATTTTGATCGATCCTAATTGAGGAATTTAATAATCAGCCAAAATATTGTCCGGTCCACCCTGAAGTCTAAATTGCAGATAACTTGCAATTATTGCAGTCAAATATTGTGAACAGGGACATCGTACAGAAATTGCTTTACACTTAGTGATTTTTGTTAAAGACTTTATATATTGCAAGTGAGGTTCTATCATGATAACAATTCTAAAAATTAGACTATATCTAATAATTATGCAATTTCAGAACGAATGTCCCCCTTTACTCCTGGGATTAAATCTACTAAATCTCAAATCAGATCCCACGAGAGGAGCCTGCAAACATGAACAAAGAAGAAGAAAAAGATAATGAAAAACGCATTACCCACCTCATCGTCAACGGGCGGTCTTATGATCTTGCGGTAGGAGATATGTATGGGGCGGTCGCCCCATCGGACACGTTGTTGCACACCCTCAGGGAGACGCTGGGACTCACGGGCACAAAGGAGGGTTGCGACCAGGGAGGATGCGGTGCGTGTACCGTTATTATGGATGGCAAGCCGATTCTATCCTGTATGACGCTTACCATAGAATGCGATGGTAAAAGCATAATAACCATAGAAGGACTGGAAAACCGGGAAAACGGTGAGTTGGATCCCCTGCAACAGGCCTTCATTGATAACACCGCCTTTCAGTGCGGTTTCTGCACGCCGGGTATTCTCATGAGCGCCAAGGCCTTGCTTGATAAAGAACCGGATCCTGGTAAAGATACCGTCAAACAGGCGCTGGCAGGACACTACTGCCGTTGTATCTCACACTATGAGGTTGTCCAGGCTGTATTGAATGCAGCGAAAATGGAAAAGAATAATGACTGAAAAATATAAATATATTGGAAAAGAAACGCCTCGCAAAGACGCCCGAGACATTGTCACCGGCAAGGCAAATTATATTAATGATATAAAACTTCCAGGAATGCTTTTCGGTAAAGTCCTTCGAAGCCCCCATGCACACGCTAATATCAAGCATATAGATTGTAGTCGCGCTAAATCGTTACAGGGCGTCAGAGCGGTGCTCACCTATAAGGACATTCCGGGCTGGGAATGGGGGATGCCCAAGCACATAAACGTACTCGACAGCAAGGTCCGTTATGTGGGCGATGCGGTAGCCATGGTAGCCGCCGATACCGTG
>JAFDDS010000165.1 GCA_019310745.1 Deltaproteobacteria bacterium
CAAGGGAATCACTTGATCTCCCTGATATTGCTACCTACACCTCAATTGACAAGGAAGAATACCTTCTGAACATTTTTTGATCATCATTTTTCCTCCAACCGACATTTATTCAGATCCAAAATAACTTTCATTATTTGGAAAGATATGATCGCCATTGACTTTGCTGATATTCTTGAATAGATTGATTGCCAATGTTTTATGGTTAAAAAGCGATCTATATAAACAGGGAGCATTAAGGGATTTTTTATGAATGATACAATTATAAATGCTATTAGGCAAAGGGTAGCCAACGAACCATATGCCAGAAAAATGGGTTTAAAGTTACTCAAATTAGAACCGGGATATGCATTGGTAGAAATGGACTTTACGGATGATATGGCAAATATTTTTGATATGACCCATGGAGGAGCTATATTTTCCTTAATTGATGAGGCCTTTGAAATATCATGTAATACTCACGGCACAGTAGCTGTTGCCCTGAATGTGGCAGTTACCTATCACAGGTCCCCAACAAAGAGAGGAGCATTGAGGGCGGAATCAAAAGAGATACATCGATCAGCAAAGACAGCAACCTATGATATAAGGGTTACTGAGGGAGTAAATAATATCTTAATCGCTACATGTCAGGCCCTGGCATACCGAAAAAAGGAAAAACTTCCTTTTCTTTGATAATCACCTAACCATATCATACCAATGGTACTGATTTAACAGAATGTCGCGATTTACCGCAGAGACGCAGAGAACACAGAGAGGAAAGTTTTTTCCCTTGCCGTTGAGAGGACGTCAAGGGAAAAGCTCTACAGCCCTTTGGGCGATTGGATTATAAAGGGATGAACCTGAATTGTGGTTGCAGGGTGGAATGAATCTTTCGATATGTCCGTTATACAAGATAACATAAGTCGAATTGTAAATGAATAAAAGATTATGTACTCTGCGTACTCTGCGTACTCTGCGCCTCTGCGGTGAACGATGACTTAAGCCCGATTCCATCTACCTCTATCTGTCCAGTTTCTTTGTCAATATCAAATGTAGACGGAAGAAATTGCTCTATTACCCAGATATTTGTGAGAAGATGTTCAGTTATGCGTTCAGTTATCAATGTTGAGCGTCCCCTGGCCAGCGCCATATAAAGAACAAGTTGGTCAGCAAGGTGAATATCAATAACACCCCGTGAATGTAAAAATTTGATACACTCATTACAGGCTTCATTCGCTACTTCCTCAGCCCTTTTTCCTTTTTTGCCCAACGAGGTAAATCCTCCTCCACCTCCTCCTTCACATTGAGCATGTAAAAAAAGGACTGTGCCCTGACCAGAAGATGGGGCGTTTTCAATCGAGGTGGTGGGGTTAAGCCTAAAATGTTCAAGCCTTTTTACGCTTTGATCTCTTTGCCTTTCAGCTATGGTTAACGGAAGATTGGACACAGCAGAAAGAATATGAAGATAACGTAATTTGCCTCGATTGAAGAGATGAATTGGTGTAAGGTCTTTGGTGTTTTTTATTACGGCACGAATTGTGCCGCCACCTTTTGGATACCATCCCCAGTTGTCAATCTCTATATAAACGTTGGCTCCCATTGTTTTAAGGGCAGGCAGAAACACAGTTTTAAGGTAATGAAACGATGGGCTCCACGGAACATGTGTTCCTCCTGTGATCTGAATTTGAGAGGAGTTTTTTCCTACAAGCAGGACTGGAATCATGGCCTGCAAAACGAGGCCGGTTGAACCGGCAGTTCCAATATGAAATGAGTAATTTCCTTCATGTATCTGGCCAGGTTCAAAGATAAGCTCATGTGAGTCGATAGTAGCACCTTGAACTTTAGCTTTCGTAATAGTTGCCAGTGAATGCAGTGCTATGAGGTGTTGGGGTCTGAGGCCTGGCTTTTTCCTATTACCCCTGATGTGGTGAATATAGAGTGGTACTTGACAGATGGAAGATAATGTTAAGGCTGTTCGAAGGATTTGACCACCTCCCTCACCGTGCCTGCCATCTATTTGAATGTTTTTATTTATTTGCACGATTCTATCCTCGCAGAGGTAAAAAGAATTTTAGTGGTTCAGAGAAAATTCATTTTAGTAAAAAATTAAAAAATACAAAAGATCAATATATTATTTTTACTTAAAATGATTTATTATAGTGCCATAAATGGTGTGAAAATATCGGTATAGATACAGATAGCAAAAATAATCAAACAGCATGTATAAAGTTGGAATAATAGGTGCGGGCATTGGAGGGTCTTACCTTTCCTATTGCTTGAGCAAAGAGGGGGTAGATACGATAGTTTTTGATTTTCGAGCTCCCCATGAGAAAATCTGCGGAGGAGGAGTTAGTTACAAGACAATTGAAAGGTTTCCAATTATCAGCGAACTTCCTATTCCCAGGAAAGAAATCTTGAAGGCTACCTTAATTTCTCCGAAAGACAGGATGGTTAAAGTAGAGCTTGAAAAACCATTAACAATATTTAATCGAATAGATCTGGATTACGCTCTTCTTAAAAAGGCAATGAGATTGGGTGCTCATTTCAGAAAAGAAAAGGTTCAATCCTTTGCCCGTGATGGTAATTCCTGGAGGATTTTTACAAATACAGGTGATTATAAGGTCGAGATGTTAGTTGGGGCAGATGGGGCCTTAAGCAGAACAAGAAGGAAACTGAATGTATTGCCTGTGAAAGAAGATGTCTTTTTTGCCCTTGAGTGTTTTTTAAAGGTGAAAAGAGATGTTGTCATATTTAAGTTCTTTCCCGATATTCAAGGATACTTGTGGGCATTTCCTCGAATTAATAATCTTGCTGTTGGCATAGTCTCAAATTATTGCAGAAAAACGAATGTTAAGGATATAAAAAAGAGGCTGGTCCATTTTATCGAGAGATATTATCCTGAGCAGACACCAAAAATCTCTGTTCAAGGCGCCTACACCCCCCTTTTTTGTGCAGACGATAGCAAGAATGTACGTATTTGCGACAAGAATTGGGCCTTAATTGGAGATGCTGCTACATTTGTCGATCCGGTGAGTGGTGAAGGGATCTATTATGCAATATATTCAGCTGAGATTTTGTCACAATGTATAGTGGAAAATGAATTAGCCCTTTATCCACCACTATGTATGAAACATTTTGGTGAAAATTTGGTCAAGGCGCTTCAGGGCCTTACATATTTTTATCAGCCTGAGTTTATAGAGGTTATGATTCAAATGGCGAAAGAGAGCCTATCGGTGCGACGAATTATATCAGACATGATGACTGGCAGTTTAGATTATGTAAGTTGGAAAGGGGCATTGAGAAAGGGATTACATACAATAATGCGTGACTTTATTTTCAATGCGGACCTGGCAAGTAAGCACGAAGTAATAACCAACCTTTTTAAACTGTTCCCAAGGCATTATAGGCCTTTTTTTGGAAACAAGATTTCATGACTTTTCGGACCACAGTTAAACAAAAGGTCAAA
>JAFDDS010000166.1 GCA_019310745.1 Deltaproteobacteria bacterium
AGTGGTTTCAGGGACTGCCTTAAGAGTGATTTGACAATCATTTTTTATCCCTTTTAGGCCTCGAAAAATATCACTGAGAAGGGCTAATTCCTTTCCAAATTTTTCGGCAGAGTACTTGTAAGCCTGCTTTTTACCGGGAATATACCACCAAAGTGTCTGTCCGTCTGTAAGTAGTAGTTCCTCTTGGGGGGAAGCTTGTTCAAGGCGGAGAAAGTGTTGAGGCTTAAAATAAAGGTTTCCTTTTGCAAGATCATGTCTCTCTGCTGTTTTTAACATAGCCATCGTCTTACTAATGGCTTCCCTCGTATACTCAGCTTTCCATCCTTGAGCATTTCCATATCTATCTCCCATGCCACTGATGATTTTTGAAAGTTGATCATCAGGCAATGCCCTTGCCAATGGGATGGATCCAAAAAGGAAAAGAAACAAAATGAAAACTATGCGGTAGGATTTGGCGATCAAAATCGTTCCCTTTTTCTCAAAACTTCTCGAGGCCTGCTCCCGTCAGATGGCCCAACAATTCCTTGTTTTTCCATGGCCTCAATCATCCTGGCAGCCCTGTTATACCCTACCCTGAGCTTTCGCTGAACAAACGAAATTGATGCCTGGCCTGTTTGCAAAACCAATTCGACTGCATCTTGATATTTTTCATCTTTATCCCCTTCTACCTCTTCTGTCTCTTCCTCTGTGCTTATTTCAGCAGCGATCGAGGTGTCATAGTCTGGTTTCATATGCTCTTTTAGAAAAGAGGTAACCTTTTTGACCTCCTCTTCTGAAACATATGCGCCATGGATTCTAGTAAGTCTAGCCACACCAGGCGGTAAAAACAACATATCCCCATCTCCTAAAAGATGCTCGGCTCCCATACTGTCAAGGATTGTCCTCGAATCCACTCTGGATGATACCTGAAATGAGATCCTTGTAGGAAAATTGGCCTTAATAATGCCTGTGAGAACATCCACTGATGGTCTCTGGGTGGCAAGTATCATGTGTATCCCCGCAGCCCTTGCCATCTGCGCCAGTCTTGTCAGAGATTCCTCCACCTCCCTGCTTGAGACCATCATGAGATCTGCCAGCTCATCAATTATGATAACAATATAAGGAAGATGTTCATCTATCTTTTTATTCACATCAGGCTCAACCATACCTTTCTCTTTTCTCACCTTCCGGTTGTAGGCATCTATATTCCTTACACCTTTATCAGACAGAAGCGTGTATCGCCTCTCCATCTCATCAACAGCCCATCTGAGGGCCTTGGTTGCCTCTTTTGGATAGGTTACGACTGGATGTAAGAGGTGGGGAATGTCCTGATAGGGCGCAAGCTCTATTCTTTTTGGATCAATCATGACAAAACGGACCATTTCTGGAGAAGCCTTGAACAGAATACTGTTTATCATAGCATTGATAGATACGCTTTTCCCTGTTCCTGTAGCACCCGCAACTAATAGATGCGGCATTTTAGTTAGATCTGTGATTACCGGTTGCCCGATTATGTCCATCCCTAAGGCAATTGTGAGTTTATAGGAAGAGTCCAAAAAAATCCTGCTCGACAAGATTTCTTTTAGAGTAACAAGGCTTCTTTTATTGTTGGGTATCTCTATCCCTATAGCTGATTTTCCCGGTATAGGTGCTACGATCCTGATGTTTGATGCTCTCAGATTGAGAGCAAGATCGTCTGCCAAGGATGATACCTTACTTATCTTCACACCTGGTGCTGGCTTGAATTCATACATTGTTATTACCGGGCCTGGTGTGATCTCAACCACCTCACCCTCAACACCAAAATCTCTTAGCTTCCCTTCAACCCGGAGTGCATTCATTTTCAAGCTTTCTTTTTGGATTGCCTTATCCAATGATTTCGGGATCTCATCCAAAAGATCTAAAGGCGGAAGCTTAAAATCACCAGCTGTACTCATAAAGGGGAAAAACTCTTGTGTCGGTTTAGCCGGTTTTTGTAAAGGCGTTTCTACAATAGTCATCTTCCTCTCTGTCGCCTTATGAGCTTTTTTGACTATTTTTTTTCTTTGTTTTGCCCTTCTCCTTCGTTCCATGTATTTAAGCCATTTTTCTTTTATATAGAGGGCAATATTAGAAAATACTAACCATATTCTTTTAAACAGGTTACTGAAGGAGAACCGTGTTATGACCATAAGGGAGATAATAAAGATGGTGAGAAAAAGCGCACATGCTCCGAAATAATTAAATATTGTAATAGCCAAAGTAGCAGTATGGAGCCCAACCAATCCCCCGCTAATCATTGCACCCTTATAATGTAATCCATCAGGGAGGTAAAGGTGCAGTAAAGCAGAGAAAGAGATAAGCAAGAGACCGAGATTTATCGATAGCCAGATTACTTTAAAAGGGAACCTTCCCCTGAAAAAGGAAAACGATAGGAAAAGGAGAATAGCTATAAGCCAGAATGATGAAAGGCCAAGGACCAGAAAGAGACTACCACCCAGATGAGCACCAACAGTTCCAAATAGGTTTTTTGCCTGGAGCCCAGCACCGGCTGCCCTTCCCCAAAAAAGAGGATCTTTGGGATAGTATGATAAGAGGCTGCCGGTAAAAATAAGGGATAAAAGTAAAAAAATTATTCCCCATATCTCTTTTTTTACGGGATGCTTTGATGATGCTTTCGACATGGTGTCCTTTTTTACTGTGACTTCATTAAGAAGGTCAGAAAATCGTACGTTATGTCATTGATTTTGTTATATAATTATAATTTTTGGCATATATACACTAATAATTATATATCAATTAATATCATATATATTTAATTAATAAGTACACCAATGTCAAGATAATTGATACGGTCTTATTTAGTAGATGCTTAAAATTAACAGGCTTTGTCTATAATAACAATACGTTAAAGAAATTTAGGGGAATTTTTTATAAATTCACGATTGGGGAATAATGATAGATTACAATCGGGATACTGAAAAATACCGGCTTTTCAAAAGTCAACACGTATAGCAGCAATGAAGCTCCCAGCAGCAAGCAGCGAGGTATCAGAGCGGAATTGCGCCGAAGCCAACCAGCCTTCGCTCTTTGAGCTACGGCGCGGTTCACCTCGCCATTCATCCATGTAGCACACGCGGCGCAAGCGCCTGCGCTGCGCGAGCTACAGGGTATTCTGGCGAAGGCGAATAAAACGAAGATGTTCGATTATTTGAAACGAAAATAAACAGAATGAGGCATCGGTAAGACCTGTTGAATTGATCTTGAAGCAATCAACACTTCTCTGAACTGTACGACCCAATCAGCTGTAATTCTTTATCCCAAATCTTCCAAGGCTTCCTCAGCACGAATTGATCAGTCATTTTTTGAACGTGTCTTCGGCGGACCTTTTCCTCGACAGTCACCGCCATGGACCTTAACCACAGCAGCGCATTCCCCCTTAACAGATTTGACTGTACATTTGATGGTATACATTTCAGTCTCC
>JAFDDS010000167.1 GCA_019310745.1 Deltaproteobacteria bacterium
GCTGGTTTTTATAGTGATAAACTCTCTAAAAGTGAAAAGCTCTCTGTTGAAGACATTCATTGTAAAGGCTGTTTGTCTAGTGAGCCATTTTATTTCTGTAGAGAATGCGCTATTAAAGATTGCGTAACACAAAAGGGTTATACAGGCTGTCATGAATGCACAGATTTTCCGTGCACATTAATAGAAGAATTTCCCATACCTCTTGGAAAGAAGGTCATCCTTAGGGCTATCCCCTATCGGAAAAAAGTTGGAACAGAAAAATGGGTTATAGATGAGGAGGCACGCTATATCTGTCCAGAATGTGGCCAAAAGCTCTTCAGAGGGGCTAAGAGGTGCAACAAGTGCAAAACACCTGTTGATTTAGACTAAAGGAAAATATAACCACCCACTCGGCTCGCTTTATGGGACTCATTCGAGGCACCCCAGTTAAATACTTTCAGGTTTAACAGGGCAGGCAGAGAACTTAGAGTAAGATTTCCTATAGAGAATTGCTTAAAATCCCGCATAGCGGGGTCCCAATGGGAACCACATTGGGACTAATGGGAATGCCTATAATAGGAAAAACAAGTTAACTTATTTTTCCTATTAAGACTTCCCATGTTATTTTCAAGCGATCTCCTATGCCTGATTTCATGCTCTTCTCTGATTACTCTGCGTCTCAAGTGAGAGAAACGAACGGGTGGTGAATAATCAGTAATCTTTACCCAAAATAAGGAGAAGTATTATGCAGCTAACAGCCATGATCGTGAATCTTATCTATTCTATTATAGGTGGAGTGTTAACATTACTATTCATGTACTTCGGCTACAAATGGTTTGACAAATTCACCAAATTTGATACCTCCAATGAGCTCGCTAAAGACAACAAAGCAGTCGGGTTGGTTGTAATGGGAATTTTTATTGGTATCGGAGTTGCTGTGGGTCTGGTTATCGGATTAGGGCTTAATTAAGATACAGATTTAGGCACAGTAATTTTCATAAGGCTTACATTATCGTAATAGATACTTTGAATGTATATACTAAATAGGTTTAAATGGGAAAATTTACCCTAAAGGTATTAATAATTACTTTACTATTTTTTATTATTATACCAGAGGCACCTGCCTGGGCTGCGAGCACGGCCGTCGGAAAGATAGAGAATTTTCCTAAAGTAACCTCAAGAAAATGGACAAGTAAGTATGATCAGTATTTTAGAAAATATACGAAAAGATATTTTGGAGCTGGCTTTGAGTGGAAATGGTTCAAGTCCCAGGCCATAGCCGAATCAAACCTTAAAGCTGATGCCAAAAGTTGGGTCAATGCAAAAGGAATAATGCAGCTCATGCCAAAGACATTTCATGAAATCAAAAAGAAAAACCCCTCCTTTGTAGATATCAATGAACCGCGTTGGAATATAGCTGCAGGTATATACTACGATCGCCAACTTTTTCAAAAATGGCGGGCCGAGCGTCCATTTAAAGATAAACTATCTTTTACCTTCGCCAGCTATAATGCGGGTTTTCAAAACATTATAAAGGCTCAGAAAAAAGCTAAAATACAGGGACTCAATGAAAATCTATGGCATAATATAAAGTCGGTTGCCCCAAAGGTGAGTGGCTGGCGCCATAAGGAAACAGTGGGGTATGTTGATAAGATTACGACAATGATGAAATAAAAGATTTTATATTTGACACTCTTTAAAATATTCTGATACGAGGTAGTTAACCATGAAATCAAAAATCTCAACTGCTGTGAGTCAAATCCCCCTTTCCGGTATTCGAGAAATGTGGCAACGTGCCGCGCAATATGACAGTTACATTTCCCTGGGGATTGGCGAGCCAGACTTTAACACTCCCAAAGAGATATGCAATCAGGCACTTGGGGATGCGCTCCAAGGTGCAACCCATTATACTCAATCCCAGGGAGATGCTGAATTGCTCAAAGCAATTCAGGTGTATCTGCGTGAGCGCCTAGGCGAGGATTTCTCACTCCGTCAGATTGTTGTAACTACCGGAGGAGTTGGGGGCTTAACATCATTCTTCCGTACAGTTCTCAATCCTGGCGATGAAGTCCTCATACCAGACCTTTATTTTCCACCATATCGACATCATATTGAATGGGTAGGGGGAAAGGTGGTACATGTTCAGACCCATTTTAAAAATGGTTTCGTGCCAACGCCCCAAGCCCTGGAAGCAGCAATCACACCGAAAACCAAAGCATTGCTGTTGAATTCGCCAAACAACCCAACAGGAGCTGTTATCCCTGCTGAGACACTGGATGACATTGCCCGAATAGCGGTAGAAAAAGATTTATTAGTGTTAAGCGATGAAGTTTACGAAAGGCTCCTTTTTGACGGATTGACACACGAATCTATCCGTACACGGCCAGGCATGGAAGAACGAACAGTTGTGGTTCACTCCTTTTCCAAATCCTTTGCTATGACTGGTTGGCGTATAGGATATGCCTTTGGGCCGGAATGGCTCATTGAGTCTATGATCAAAGTGGTAAGTTCGACTACATCGTGCGCCCCATCCGTGTCCCAGCGTGCTGCTCTGGCTGCTCTGCGGCTCGATCCAAAAGTCGTCGATGCCATGGTTGAAGAATTTCAAAGGCGTCGTGACCACGCATATGAAGTGCTGCATAAGATCCCTGGCGTGAATGTTCACAAGCCAAAGGGAACCTTTTATATATTCCCGGATATCAGCCAAATCACACAAGACAGCCGTCAGTTTGCTCTGGATTTGTTGGATAAGGAACAGGTCGTGGTCGTTCCAGGAGAGGTCTTTGGGCCTTCTGGAAAAGGATGCTTACGCATAGCTCTGACGGTCAATCAGAAGATTCTGAAAGAAGCCTTTAAACGTATCCAACGTTTCATAGACACCCTTTCTTAGTGTTTCTCTCTCAATAAATCTCATAGCATCATTAATATCCTCCAATTGCTTAGTGCAGCAAGGCATTCTATTGATAAAATCAATTTATCACCTATTATCGACCTTTCATGAATAATGACTAGAAACATCGTAACATTTTAGCAAATGACTCCGGCGCTTCCTCTCGGCCATGAGCTCGAGGCCGAATGGCGCTCCAGGGTTATACATGAAAGAAACTCTATGCAGAGTATGCAGATGTCTTTTTTTGTTATGCCCTCATAAAGGCACAGGAGTGGTCCGGATAATCGGGATTTGCCAGACTGAGACTATAATAGTAATTGTCATGTTGCCCTTCGACCTCGAGCTCAGGGCCGAGTGGCAATAAATCCCGATTATCCGGACCCGAGCACAGGACCTTGTTTCAAGGGCATAAGGCAAAAAAAGACATCTACATGCTCATTCACGAAGTGATTTCAAAGACCTAAAATGTTACAAAACATCTAATATTTGCCAAAATAATCCATTACGTGTATGAAGTAATATCTGAGTGATCGCATAAAAAAGGGAAAGG
>JAFDDS010000168.1 GCA_019310745.1 Deltaproteobacteria bacterium
TGCTGGTTTTATAGAATAAGATGAAAGGGTGTTGTGTGTCAAAATAAAAAGGCTACAAGATATGCGCTATTGGAGTTAGGTTATGATTCGAAAGTCCGAGCCTGACAGCTATCGGTCTCGCTCAGGCTCTGCCCGCCATAAGTCTGTCAGGCCAGCCCGACGGGCGATAAGGGGGAAGTGAGATGAAATTTACATTAGCATCTCTCATGTTTTTCCTCTTTAGACAATCGTGTCCAATCGTATAAGGCATCAATTATCATATTTACAGTATCGTCAGTCCATTCCACATCTTCGAGTACCTTTGTGAAATATTTTTCAATACTTTTCACCAGTTCCATTTCCCTATCCTGTTCCCTGGTGAATTTAGTGCTGAATAACAAAAGATATACTACAAAAGCGAACCAGACGATCAGGAGAAACAATACAATACATCCCATCATCCACGTAGAAAACCCTGTCGGAATAATAGTTACAACAGGAAGGACAAGAAAAAGGATGCTGATTAATAAATAACGCCACTCTGCGTGAGTAATTCCTAAAATATTTTTTTTCATCATTTTCTTCTTTCCCCCTTAACAATTTTCCTAAGATATAAACCCCCGCCACGCTCTATAAGAAAGGGAGTCCTATATTTTAATTTATGGATCCTCAATTAATGGCTATTTTGATACAAATGTGTTTTTCGGTCTAATCTTTTTTGGGTAATAGCTTTCTAAAAGCTGCGCATAGGATGAGGCAGCTTATAATAAACATGAGGCAAACCGTGAAAGCATTTTTAAACGCTGTCGTTGGATATATGCCATTCACTCTATCCATGCGATTCACAATGGCACCTGTCCAACCCTGCAAGATGGCCGGACCAAGCAAGGGAAAGGGGTTAAGGAGGCCAGAAGTGAGTCCCAGGATAGGGCTTGAGGTTGTTTCTCGGACCAATGCCCAGAGATTAGTGGTGAATCCTCCGGCAATTCCCCCCATGGCGAGTAACAGGACTATCATGCCTCCTGTTGCTATGAAATGAAAACCTAATGCGAGAATCGCCCAGATGGCCGTCATAAGAGCTAAAAGCCACAAAAGTATATCGACTTTGCTGTGTAAGATTCTATCTGCAAGCCATCCAGATAAAGGGGCACCAAGGATAAATCCAACCGGAATCAACATATTCAATCCACTCGCACGGAGAGCGTCCAAATTGAGCATAGACATGATAAAGGGAGTGGCCCAGAGTCCTTGAAACGTAAAATAAGGCCCGAAAAATCCGAAGAAAAGCGCGGCCAAAACCCAGAATCGCAGAGAGCTCAGAACTCTAAGAACTGATTCCCAGGAAGTTACTGATAGGGAATTTTGTATAGGGACTTCTTTGCTCAATGGTTCAATTACTGTGTCGTGATCCCGAACGAATACGAGAGTAGCAAGCGCAAGCATGAGTGTCATACCACCGATGATTAAAAAACTCGATCTCCAGCCCCACACATTGGACATCCATGCAAGTGGTGTGGTAGCCACAATTGCTCCTAGGTTACCTGCGGCCAGAAAAAATCCAGTCATGGTGGCAAATTCTTTCTCTCGGAACCACTGAGCAAAGGACTTCATCGCAGGAACGTAAACCCCGCCTACGCCAAAACCTATGAGGCCTCTGCCTATAGTAGCCCACCCAATAGTTGGGGCTAATCCGAATAAGACACAGCCTAAGGTTGCTGCCAAAGACCAAAATCCCACTACCTTTCTTGGCCCCAATGCATCTGTTAGCTGACCTACCAGAGGCTGCTCCAAAGCATAGAAATAGAAATACATGGAGGACATGAACCCTAATGCTGTAGCGTTGGTATTAAAAGTGGCCAGAAGATCAGGTGCAATCACCGATGTGGAGACACGGTGGAAAAAGACTAAAAAGTACACCGAGGAAATCACGCCAAAAACTACCCAGCGGTGGGGATCACGGGAGTGAGAGTTTATTACATAAGCCATAACGAGTTTTTATTGATGCTCAAGCGTGTTAAAGTAGATATGCAAGGGAAGAAACAATGTCTGAAACAGCCATAGGGCATGTGAGTGAGTATTTCCTAAGGGCTCTATTTTCCTTTGGGCAATGGGTTTCCCTTGAAGAATTCTTAATTAATAAATGAGTAATGAGTTATATCTGAGGCGTTTTGGATTGTCAATTCCTATGCGGGCTTTGCTGGTTGAGACGCACATTCTCTTTGCCAGAATGGAAAGCTGAAAATACTTATTGGGTTGCGTCTGATCCCATGCTTTTCTGCCTTATTGCATCTACTTGTTTAAGTAATAGTAGTAGCAGAAGCCCCGAAGCACTCATTAATGTACAGAGCCAGAATGCCAAACCATATTCAGCGGTGACGTCAAAAATGTATCCAGCCAGAATCGGGCCAATAGCACCGCCAATAGTACCGCTGAAGGCAACGATGCCAAAGAGAACACCATGAGCGTTTAATCCGAAAAATTCGGCAACGATGGGTGACATAGTCGTGAAATATCCCCCATGGGCAATGCCGTAAATCACGGCAAAAACATAGAGCATCCACAGCTCTTTGGCCATTTGCAGCCACAAAAGCCCGGCGATGAGCAGGATAAAGCATAAAATCATTGCCTTTTTGCTGCCGATTCGGTCAATGGCAATTCCGGTGATAAACCGACCTGCCATGCTCACGCCGCCAATAGCAGAGAGGATAGTTGCAGCTCTGGTTGCGGAAATTTTTAAATCTTGGGCATGGGGGACAATGTGCACTATGATACTCATGAAGCAAAAGACGATGGCCAGATTGACTGCGCAAATTGTCCAGAATTGTCTCGTACGAACTGCCTCGCCAAGGGAAAGACCTTCAACAGCTAAACCTGGTTTACTCCCTGACACATTATTCTCACAATCCGGCAATGGAGAAATCTGGCTCGGGTCACGTCTGAGGAATTGAGCGATAGAAACAAGTGATACAAGCACCCCTGCACCAATAATGATGTATGAAGTCCGCCAGCCGTAGCTCGTGATAAGTATACTTGCCACAAGGGGAATGATAAATTGGCCGGCGCCAGTACCAACTTTAACGATACCGGTCATAATTCCCCTTTTCTTGATAAACCATCGTGCTGTCGTGCTTAAGGCGATTACATCAACGGAACTTAAGCCGATGCCGATAATGATGCCGTAAAACAGATAAAGCTGCCAGACAGCACCAAGCCTGGACATGAGCAAATGGCCCAGCCCGAACAAGAAGCCGGTGATAGCCATTACATTCCTCGGTCCTATTTTATCATTGAGCCTGCCCACAAAGATGCCGAACAAACCCATAAGAAAAAAAGCTATCGAAGAGGCGCCGGAGATAGCCGCCCGTGACCATCCGAATTCAGATGCTAACGAGTTAAAAAATACCCCATAGGATACATACGTACCGACACCTATCGCCTGTCTTATCCATACACAAAAGCCCTAAAGCAAAATAACTCTGTTATACAAAACATCGGCATTCAATGAAGGCCGATGTTTTGTATAACAAAATCATTCCTAATGAAAGGAAAAAGAGTAAAGCTCCATCATTTATCAAGAGCAATCACAAAATGTTCATTATTGAAACTAAAAAAATACTCTTCTCTTTAAGGTAAAAAGTTGCCCTTTCGCATGCCCTTTCATCCACACATTTTTGAATTGAAATTCTAAATTGTTGAGAGAATTTATGAATGTTTTACATAAAAGAAAAATGTAGAGACCTTGGCTATGAGCATAAAGACAGAGGCTCCCCTTCGTCCTGATTCAATTGCAGCCTAGGCCCGCTTAATGCCGAGTGTCTACGCTATTGTATATCGACATGTTGATAAATTCACCGCCAGGAAGGCGCGAGAACTACAGTAAAATCTGGTTTTCCATGGATCGAGATTCTCCTGCAGATATCACTCGTATAGCTGGTAATCCCTTCACCGGGCATTTGTACTCACATATGCCGCAGCCCACGCACGTTGTGAGATCCACATAGGGCAACTGTACAGGGCTTTCCTTGCCATCAGGTCCTGCCACAATACCTTGCCGAAAATAGATAGCCTTGGGTGAAGTGGGACAGTGCTCTTCACAGACAATGCAAGGCCCGTTACCAGACCAGGGAAGACATCTGCCCCTCTCTATATAGGCAGAACCTATTTTTATAGGTCGTTCGAT
>JAFDDS010000169.1 GCA_019310745.1 Deltaproteobacteria bacterium
GTAAAAGAGGAGTTCCCATCAATCTCAGAAGAAAAGATTGAGGCCATCTTAACAAAGGTAGCAAGCGATGTCATAGAAAAGGTAGCCAGAGAAGTTATACCTGAAGTTGCTGAAAAAATTATCAAGGAGGAGATTGATACGTTAAAAAAGCGTATTATGTCAGAAGATTAGTACACATCAATTTTGTTTGAAATACGTGGGCACAAGGGCAAATAACTAATAAAATTTTTCAAATGTCATTGTGCCCATTTCATTATTACTTCCTATCTATTTTACGTTAACACCGATACAGCAATACAAAGGAGCACTATTTGATGGAAAACAATGTCTTGGCCAAAACCTACAACCCTAAGGAAGTGGAAGAGAGATGGTATAAGTACTGGGAAGAAAATGATCTATTTAAGGCCAATACAAAATCAGACAAATCCCCATTTTCTATTGTCATTCCTCCCCCAAATGTCACTGGAAGCCTCCATATGGGCCATGCCCTCAACAATACCCTCCAGGATATTCTATGCAGATACAAACGAATGAAAGGATATAATGTTCTATGGCAGCCCGGTACAGACCATGCAGGTATTGCTACCCAAAATGTTGTAGAAAAAGACCTCGCATTAAAAAAAACTGACCGCCATCAAATTGGTCGGGAACAATTCATTGAATTAGTGTGGGAGTGGCGGAAAAAGTATGGGGGAATAATTATCAATCAGCTTAAAAGGCTGGGAAGTTCCTGTGACTGGAGTCGCGAGAGGTTTACAATGGATGAGGGCCTTTCTCAGGCTGTGAGAGAGGTTTTTGTTGGCCTGTATGAAGAAAACTTAATCTACCAGGGAGACTATATCATAAACTGGTGTCCCCGGTGCCATACAGCACTGGCTGACATTGAGGTAGAACACGAAGATACAGATAGCTTCCTCTATTATATCCGGTATCCTTTTGAAAACCAAAAAGGCTCCCTGACTGTAGCCACTACACGGCCTGAAACACTTTTAGGTGATACTGCAGTGGCTGTGAACCCGGAAGATGAACGGTATAAAAACCTTTCTGGATTGAATGTGCTTTTACCAATTCTCAACAAACCCATACCAGTTATTTTGGATAAATATGTGGATAAAGAATTTGGTACCGGCGCCCTAAAAATTACTCCAGCCCATGATCTCAATGATTTTGAAATTGGGAATACTCATGGGCTTGAACGAATAAAGGTTATTGACGAGATCGGCAAAATGAACGAACTGTCCGGACCGTACCAGGGCATGGACAGGTTTGAATGCCGGGAAAAGATTCTGGATGATCTGAAAAGTTCTGGCTTACTTGAAAAGATTGAGCCCTACCGTAATGCAATAGGACACTGTTATCGCTGTAAAACCATGATCGAACCTTTTCTCTCCAAGCAATGGTTTGTCAGGGCAGTCCCCCTTGCTGAAAAAGCTATTGCTGCAGTAAGGGATGGAAAAACAAAGATAGTGCCTGCCAACTGGGAACGTGTGTATTTTGAGTGGATGAACAATATAAAAGATTGGTGTATATCCAGACAGATTTGGTGGGGTCACCGCATTCCAGCCTGGTATTGTCAGGAATGTGGAGAAGTTATAGTAGCCAAAGAGGAACCCAGGATATGTACTCAATGCAAAAGCAAGAATATCCAGCAGGAAACAGACGTGTTAGACACGTGGTTCAGTTCAGCTCTCTGGCCATTTTCCACATTGGGATGGCCAGATTCCACTGATGAATTAAAAACCTTTTATCCTACATCGGTGTTAGTGACCGGTTTCGATATCCTTTTTTTCTGGGTGGCACGAATGATGATGATGGGTCTCCACTTCATGGGAGATGTCCCTTTTAGAGATGTATATATCCATGCCCTTGTGAAAGATGAGCAGGGTCAGAAAATGAGCAAGAGCAAAGGAAATATCATCGATCCTTTAGTGGTGTTAGACAGCTTCGGTACTGATTCCTTTAGATTCACCCTTTCTGTATTGGCTGCCCAGGGAAGAGACATTAGGCTCTCAGAAGAAAGGATAGCAGGATACAGAAATTTTATGAATAAAATCTGGAATGCTGCCAGATTTTCCTTGATGAACCTAAAGGATTGTGCATCGCCATCTATCAATACTGATACCCTTACCCTGGCTGATACCTGGATTATGAGTAGAATAGGGGCGGTTGCAGATGAGATAAGCAGCTATATAGATGACTACAAATTTAATGATGCCGCGAGCATCACCTACCAGTTTGTCTGGCATGAATTCTGTGACTGGTATCTTGAAATGGTGAAACTGGAGCTTTATAGCGAGGATCAAAATAGAAGGGAAGTGGCCCAGAGTGTAATGCAAACTCTCTTGAGTGGTGTACTAAGGCTTCTCCATCCATTTGTGCCGTTTATTACCGAGGAAATCTGGCAACGAATGCCTCATACAGAAGGAAGCATTATGGCAGCCCGTTTCCCCCAGCGAACTGAGTTTATCTATAATGAGGAATCAATCAAAGAAATGGATCTCATTAAAGAGGTGATAATAGGTATCAGGAATATAAGGGGAGAGATGAATATTCCTCCAAAAAAGTATGTAAAGATAGTCATAGATGTAAAAGGGGCAAAAGAAAAAGAAATTCTTAAAAATAATTTTTCATATATTACGAGCCTTGCAAAGGTAGAATCTATTGATGTTGTTTCCGATATGGGAAAACCCGATTCTTCTGCCACATATGTTTTTAGCGATATTCAAGTCCACATTCTTCTCAAGGGACTGATCAATTACGATGATGAGAGAAAGAGGATATATAAAGGTATAAAAAAGGTAGAGAAGGAAATGGAAATATCAAAAAAGAAATTGTCAAACAGGGACTTTTTGAATCAGGCTCCCCCCCATATAGTAGAAAATGTCAAAGAAAAAGTTCAGCATATGAGTATGAAGTTAGATAAATTACACCAAAATCTTACCATTCTTGAGGGGCTCAATTAAAAGTGGACTATTGTTCCCATATTGATACAATCATTGATAATGCTTTAGATGAGGATGTGGGGTCGGGGGATATAACTACCTCGGCTATTATAGATTCATCTCTCAAAGGAAAGGCACAACTTGTAGCCAAGGAAGAGATGCTGCTTGCTGGGATAGAGGTTTTTGCAAGGGTTTTCTCTCGGCTCGATCCTGAAATAGTGGTTGAATGCACATATCATGATGGAGATGTTATACCCAAGGGGGCGAATATCGGTACTGTGACAGGATCAATGAGGGGAATACTGAGTGGAGAAAGAACCGCCCTCAATTTCCTACAGCACCTCTCCGGAATAGCTACCCTTGCCAGACAATATGTTGAAAAAACAGATCCTTCCACAGTTCGAGTAATCGATACCAGAAAGACAACTCCTGGGTTACGGGTCCTGGAGAAATATGCCGTCAGAATGGGTGGTTGGCCTCTTTGACGGGATCTTAATCAAAGATAACCATATTACGGCTGCTGGTTCTATATCCGAGGCTGTGAAAAAAATGAGGGCGACCGTGCCTCATACGTTAAAGATTGAAGTAGAAGTGGAAGATATCAAGGGGCTTGAAGAGGCTATAGGGGTAGGGGCGGATGCAATTCTTTTGGACAATATGTCTGTCAAAGAAATGAAAGAGGCAGTTTTGATAGCTAATAAAAGGGTTCTTTTAGAGGCATCTGGTGGGATTACCTTAGAGACAATAGAGGCAATATCCAAAACAGGCGTCAATCTGATCTCAGTTGGTGCCATTACTCATTCTGCACCCTCTGTTGATATCAGCCTCGAGGTGATTAAGGAGTAGGTGTATGGATGCATTCATCGAGAAGGCTGCCCGGACTATTCTGGGTTCCCAATTAACTATTGCTCTTACAGGTGCCGGCATATCGGTAGAATCGGGCATACCGGATTTTAGAAGCAAGGGTGGATTATGGGACAGGTT
>JAFDDS010000170.1 GCA_019310745.1 Deltaproteobacteria bacterium
CCCGGCAACTTTATCAGCCAGGAGGGAGTTTGACTCTGTGGCGTCTCGTTTGATCAAGGCCTTTGATATAGATATAATAGCCCTGGCAGGATATATGAGTTATCTCACATTACAGAAATGTGTCAATGTACATCCATCTGATCTTTCTCTGCTTACATTCGACGGAAAAAGGAAGTATGTGGGTGATTATGCAGTGGGAGATGCAATAGCCAATGGAGAAACCTCTCTACGTTCCTCAACCATCTGGATAGATACAGGGGTAGACACTGGACCCATCTTGATGGTCTCAAATGCCCTTACAGTAGCCTTACCTTCTCCATTACCAGATCTGCTTAAAGACAGAGAAGCCTTTAAAAAAGTGGTCGATAAACACCAGAGGCGCCTTAAAGAGTTAGGTGACTGGAGGATTTTTCCTCAAACAGTGGAGATGATAGCAAGGGGGCGCTTTTCTATAGATGAAGATAATAATATTTATGTAGATGGACAACCTATTCCTAAAGGGTATCGTCTTGAGGAATAAAATGAGTGAAAAGATTTTTATCACGAGAAGTTGATTGACAAGTCAATCAACTTTTGTTAGTCTTTATCCATGAAAAAAGATCTGTTTATTTTTAAGAGAAAGAGAGAGCAGTCTATCTTTGAAGCTGCCTTAAAGGTCATTAAACACAAGGGTTTTCATAAGGCAAGAATGTCGGATATTGCGAAAGAGGCAGGGATTTCCTATGGGTTAGTGTATCACTACTTTAAAAACAAGGAGAATCTTTTTGACGCTATTCTTGATCGATGGTGGAAGGGATTATTTCATTTAATGGCAACGATTAGCGAGGGTAGCGATTACGATGTGTACAAAAAATTGAGACTTATCATTAACTACTTCTTGGAAACCTATCAGAGCAACCATGAAATGGTGAATATCTTCATCACAGAAATTTCCAGATCTACCACTAATCTAACGAGGAGTCGGTTAGATTGTTTCAAGGAATTCATGTCTCTTACCGATGAAGTTATTGTAGAGGGACAAGAAAAAGAAATACTCAGAAGAGATTTCAAGGCTCGATACCTTACATATATATTCCTTGGGGCCCTTGAGACCTTTGTTTCCGCCATGGTTCTTGTGGACCAAAGAATTAAAGGAGACAGACAAAAGAACAGAATTGCAGAGAGCATTTTGGAGGTTTTTCTGAACGGAGCAAAAAGCCAAACGTGAGGAAATTATGGATTTTTCTTTCACCGAAGAGCAGTTGATGTTCAAGGAACAGGTGATGCGGTTCGCAACAAAAGAGATTGTGCCCAGAGTCCAGGAGCATGAACTCAAGGGTGAATTTGACTTTCAGTCCTTTCGAAAGCTTGGTGAATTTGGCATTCTTGGTCTTCATTTCTCTGAAGAATTGGGTGGAAGCGATGTGGATGTTGTGACATCCGTGCTGGTTGGAGAAGCATTGGGTGAAGCCGGGGTAGATGGTGGGCTTACCCTTGCCTATGGTGCCCACACCTTTCTTTGTGCTGATACCATCTTCGCCCATGGAACAGATACACAGCGAAAAAAATATATACCCAAACTGGCCTCGGGCGAGTGGATTGGATGCATGGGCCTCACAGAGCCAGGTGCCGGCTCTGATGTGGCTTCACTTGCTACCAGGGCCGAAAAACGTGGGGATAAATATGTGCTAAACGGAAACAAGCTGTTTATTACCAACGGTCCAGTCTCTGATGTAGCGGTGATCTATGCCAAGACAGGCAAGGATTTAAAGCACGCAGGGATTTCTACCTTTATTGTGGAGAAGGGGGCTGCTGGTTTTTCAACAGGTAAGAATTTAATTAAAATGGGTGTGAGGTCCTCTCATACCTCTGAACTGATCTTCGAGGACTGTGAGATCCCCGAGGAGAATCTAATCGGACAAGAAGGGGCAGGATTTACCATGGCCATGCAGACAGTGGAGTGGGATCGCAGTGCTCTGCTTGCACCTTTTATCGGCGGAATGACGTATGTACTCAAGAAATGCGCTCGATTTGCAAAAGAACGATATCAGTTCGGCCGTCCTATAGGGGAGTTCCAGGCCATAAAACACAAACTGTCAGACATTAAGATCTTTATCGAAGCGGCCAGGTCCTTATGCTACCGGATCGCTTGGTGTAAAGACCAGGGAAGGCCTCTCAATCATTTAGAGGCGGCAGTTGCCAAACTCTTTGTTGGGGATTGGTCTCTTAATCCAGCCAATGATGCGATGGTGCTCCATGGTGGGTATGGATACTGCCACGAATATGAGGTGGAACGCTACTTCAGAGACAGCCGCCTTGCACCAATAGGAGGTGGCACTTCGGAGATTTCAAAAAGGATCATATCGAAACTGATTTAAAGGAACTGTAGCAATGGACTTCGATTATAGCGAAACGCAAAGGAACCTTCGCGAGAAGGTTAAAGGTGTATTTGATAGCGATTCGAAGGCCAGTTTTGCAAAACTGGAAAGTGGGGATGACGAGGTGATTCGTAGTGTCGTTTCAAGGTATCTAAAGGCCTTGGGACAGGTTGGCTATCTAACACTTGGGCTTGAAAATGAAAAAGACACCGTGGGTCTGGTGGCAGCCCAAGAAAGTCTGGCTACGATCTCTCCGTCTCTTTTTTTATCGGTTGAAGTAAATGCGAGGATCTTTGGACGTCTGATAGCTGTTTATGGTACTGCTGACCAGAAGAGCCAATTCCTTCATGATTTAAAAGAGGGAAGGCTTATTGGAGCCGTGGCCCTGTCCGAGGGAGGCATGAGTATTGAGAACAACCCTTTAAATACCGCTGGAGTTCCATTTGGCGAGGGTTTTTTGGTTACTGGAGAGAAAAATTATGTAGTAAACGCCACGATTGCCGACTGGATTGCCATTGCAGGAACGGTGAAAGAAAATATTGTCTTTTTCCTGATCAAAAGAGGCAGTGAAGGCCTTTCCATTGGTCAAAGACTCCCTACCATGGGATACAATGGGATGGCTATCTCCACTATCTCATTAGAGAATTGTTCTGCCCTCTCAAAGTATGTAATCGGTCCATTTGAAGGAGAAGAGCCTCTTAAGACTATACGTATGTGGGAAGATCAGATACTCACAGCAGGAAGCTTGGGACTGATGCACCGCTGTTACACAACTGCTTTGAGTTACGCCAAACACCATAAAAGTGGGAACAAGCCGATTATTGCATACCAGGAAGTAGGTTTCAAACTGGCAGAGATGCTGACTCTTTTACAAACAGCACAATTGCTGGCCTATAGGGCTGCATGGATGGCTGAAACCAACAACAGAGAAACCAGTGTAGTTGCACATTGTGCCAAGGTCTTTTGCGCCGAGTCAGCAGAAGAAGTAGCGAGTCAAGCTCTGCAAATTCTGGGTGGACATGGCTATATAGATGGAAATCCTGCAGAAGAGGGTTATCGCAATGCTAAATATCTTCAGATTGCTGGCACCTCTACAGAGATATCCCGCATGAAGATCGCAGATGGGGTATTAAAGATGGACTAACGAGCGAAGAAAACGTTCACTAGCGAAGCGGGTAATGAGAGAGGAATTACCATGGAAATCATTGAAACAAAAGTAGATACATCCAGCGAGGAATACCGGGAGAATTACCAGGCAATGGATGCCATGGTGACGGACTTAAGGAAAGAGTTAGAAATAGCGCAGGAAGACCGTTCGGAAAAGGCACGCGCCAGACTTGCCCAGCAAAATAAGCTCTCTGTCCGTGCGCGTCTGGAGCTCTTGTTTGATAGGAATACGCCCTTTATGGAGATAGCACCGCTGGCCGCGAAGGGTATGTAT
>JAFDDS010000171.1 GCA_019310745.1 Deltaproteobacteria bacterium
CAAGGGACTCTTTAAAAGAGGCGTGATGACCGGAGGGACCTTAAATAACGCTAAAGTAAATCGCATTGAGCCGCCGGGGATCATCAGTTATGAGACCATTAACAAGATTATCGCGAGATTGGATGAAACCTTGACAGAAGTTGCTGAAGAGTTTTCTTTGAATTCAGTTAAGAAGGCGGCCGAGTAGCTTTTGTACATGATTCAAATCTACCACCAGATTGGAAAAATTATGAGAGATTTGCAGCAAGCCCAAAAACGAAATTCTTATAAATCATCTCGCCAACCGCAGAATTTGTACAGAATTTGTCAATAAATTCTAATTTTTCTCGGTTGAATAAGTATTTTGCCCGGCTCGAAATGAGTCTGTCAGCTGCGATCGCAAATGGATGGGCTCTCAAACTATCAATGATTGATAAATATGAAAGCCTTCCCATAGGAAAAGGCATAGAGAAGAACGATATTATATTCCTGACAAATCTCTCGTGGAAATTCTGAGTTCAAAATGGCATTGACTTTAGAAGATGTTTTCTTTTCATGAACTAAGATGAAAGATAGGCGTTGTTTGCTTCCATTCGCTCTAACAGGGATACTTTTAGCGTCAATCTTCATGAATATTGAATGTAAGAAAAGCACAAAAGATAAACATCAAGAAACGGATATCGCATTAAAGGGAGAAGTCTATATGGGATCTAGAAGCTGTAGAGAGTGTCATGAGAAATTCTACCAGCTTTGGACTACATCACACCATGGTTTGGCAATGCAACCTTACACCAATGAACTGGGCCGAACGCTAACTGCACAGCAGGCAACTCATATCAGAATCAACGGATATAGCTACTCCGCCAGGATAAAAAGTGATTCAGGATGGATTCGCGAGTCAGGTCCAGAGGGAGAAAGAAATTTCAGGATTACATATGCTATGGGGGGAAAAAATGTATTTTATTTTTTGACTCCCATGGCAAAAGGACGATTGCAGATACTTCCTGTTGCTTACGATGTGAGAAGACAAGAATGGTTTGATACCGCTCTAAGCGGCGTGCGTCATTTTTCGGATATGCTCGATGAGCCTCTTCACTGGAGGGAAATCTCTTATACATTCAACACTTCCTGCCATGGCTGCCATGTGAGTCAGGTTGAAAAAAATTACGATTTTCAGACTGATAGTTATTACACCACTTGGGTCGAACCCGGAATCAACTGCGAAACGTGTCATGGGCCCGGAGCTGAACACATCCGCATCTGTAGAGAGTTCCCCGAGGACCAAATACCGAAAGACCTTAAACTCGTCGTTGTCACACAAAAAAATGGATACACCGCCCACCAGACAAATTCGACCTGTGTGCCCTGTCACGCTAAAATGATCCCGCTCACACAAACATTCCAACCCGGAGAGCTTTATTTCGACCATTTTGATCTTACAACGCTGGAGCATAATGACTTTTACCCGGATGGGAGAGACTTGGGCGAGAATTACACATACACTCTATGGATGATGAGTCCGTGTGTTAAGTCAGGCCAGCTCGATTGTTTGTACTGTCACACAACCAGCGGACGCTTCCGCCACAAGGACGCCCCCAACAAGTCATGTCTGCCATGTCATGAAGAGCGCGTAAAGAATGTCGATGATCACTCCCACCATGAGGCCGCCAACAAAGGGAGTGAATGTATCTCCTGCCATATGCCTCAAACTGAGTTTGCCCGAATGCTTCGCAGCGACCATTCTATGCTGCCTCCTACCCCTGTAACATCCATCACCTACGGATCTCAAAATGCCTGCAATATTTGCCACGATGACCAAGATGCTGTTTGGGCGAACCGATGGGTACGAAAGTGGCATAAGGAAGACTATCAAAAGCCTGTGCTCTATCGCGCCGGTCTAATTGATTCCGCTCGTAAAAACAATTGGATCCGCCTGCCTGAAATACTCGCTTATTTACAAAATCCTGACCAAGATGAGGTATACACGAACTCTTTGATTCGCTTGTTAAGTGCTTGTCCATCTGTGGAAAAATGGCCGGCAATTATTCAATCCCTAAATCACCCATCGCCTCTTGTACGCAGCAGTGCAGCCAGTACATTAGTCGGATATTATACTCCTAAAGCCGTGGAGGCATTGATAGAAGCAACACGAGATGAATATCGATTGGTACGGATCCGTGCAGCTGCGGCCTTGGCTGGTTTACCCATCGAGACTCTTCCCTGGCAAGCACAGAAAGACCTTAAGGCCGCATTTATTGAGTTTGAAAGGTCAATGAAGAGCCGCCCAGATAATTTTTTCTCCCATTTCAACTTGGGCAATTATTACATGGAGCGCAGAGAAGCTAAAAAAGCAATTACCTCTTACGAACTTGCACTAAAGTTTCGACCCGAGGGCGTTATCGCTCTTGTTAATGCCTCGATCGCCTATGCTCGACTCGAAAAAAAAGATAAAGCTGAGGAATTCCTCCATCGAGCACTTACAATCAACCCAGAAGATGCAACTGCAAACTTTAATATGGGATTACTGATGGCCGATATAAACAAACTACGGGCAGCAAAAAAATATCTACATGCTGCCCTTACAACAGATCCCAACATGGCCGAAGCTGCATATAATCTGGGTGTGCTATATGCCCAAGAAAACATCGACGAGGCTATTAAATGGAGTCAAAAAGCGGCCGAGCAGAATCCCCATATGCCTAAGTATACCTATACCCATGCCTTTTATTTGTATCAGAAGGGACAGTCAGAGAGTGCTTTCAAGGTTTTAAAGGAGATCATCGAAAGCCGTTCCTTTTACATGGATGCCTATCTGCTCTTGGGTGACATTTATGAACGGCAAAAAAAATTCAAGGAAGCAGAGGCATTATACCAGAAAGCATTGAATACAGAATTACTTAATCCACAGATCAGGCAGATTTTCGAAGCTAGGCTCTATGCAATACAGAGATAAATCGTCATAGAAATATCATCCAATATTCCAGGTTGTCAAACATTTTGAATAGTTCGAGATTAGAATTTAAAACCGAAAAGATTCCAGTAGGAGAGGAACCAGAGAAAACCGACAACAGAGAAAAAGATCAACATGTAGTGAATGCGGGCACAGGCTGCCCAGTACCCCTTGATCCAAGACAAGAAAATGTAGAAGATGACAACAAGAGCCATGGCAGCCGAGGAAAAAGGGAAGTATTTCTGAGGGCTTTTTTGGTTGTTCTCTGTCTATTGGAGGGCCGAGTCTATCTTGAACTTGACGGCTTGGAGATCTCGGGGAATTTGTGTCGCTTTTTGAGTCATTGACTTCGTCGGTTTCGGTGTGATAACCTCTTTCTAGGATGTCAGTAGGTGGAAATCGAGGAAAATTGTGAGGGATTTGCAGCAAGCCCAAAAACGAAATTCTTATAAATGATGGGCTATGCCA
>JAFDDS010000172.1 GCA_019310745.1 Deltaproteobacteria bacterium
TCTTGAGCGCAACGCAAAGATCTATGGAATTCTTAGATCGGGAGCGATTACAGGGGGCATAACATCCGTTGGGCATTACGAAGTCGAAGGGGAGCAGATGGCACGAGCTATGTCACTGGCCATGAAGAAGGCTAACATAAAACCTGATGATATTGATCAAATCAATGTCTCTGCCAATTTTTCCAGTGAATTAGATCGCATGGAGTATAATCAGCTTAAAAAAATCTTCAGAAAGCCGACAAAAGATCTATCAGTTACACCCCTAAAATATCTCATAGGTGATTTTGGGGGAGCAGGGGTTATGCGGGCAGCTGCCATTTTTCTTAGCCTCTATCACCAGTCACCACTTCCCACAGTAAGCGCTGAAATATTGAAGGGCGAGCCTGAATGCTCTCTGGAGTGGGATCTACATTCGACAGATAAAACTCAGGTAGCTCTAATGACCTCCACCACTTTTGGTGGAGGGAGTGCCAGCTTTATCTTTACTAAAGATGGCTCCTCACAAGAATCTAAAGCAAACACATGAGAAGGAAACTGATCCCTGTGAATAATAAACTCAAAGAGCCCTGCCATTTCCTTCATCTACGGAAGCTCTTTAGGCATCTGAGCAACGTATCAGCAGTCTTTTTTTTGTTGCTTCTTTTTGGATGTTTTCAGATCACCGAGTTGAAAGAGAAGGTGCAGACAGAGCCTGATAATTCTGCTTTGCTTGTAGAATTGGGGAAGACTCATTTTGATGCCAAACAGTATGAAGAGGCCAGGAAAGTACTGAAAGAGGCGATTAAAATAGACGAGTCGAATGCGGAAGCTTATAAATGGCTCGTGTTAACCCTTCGGGAAATAGTTGCCAAAGGATATGATGAGAAAATTTATGAAAATGTTGACTATCAAAGAGACCTTGCATTTGAAGTGTATAGAGCATTAGATAAAGCTGTTAGGCTTGCGCCAGAAGATGGTGAGATTCGACTTCTAAGAGGAATTACTGGAGTGGAGATGCCTTTCTTCGTTCATAAGCTTGAGCAGGGGATAGATGATCTAAATAGAGTTCTAAGGAGTGATGTTTCTGATTCCACTAAGGCGGAAGTGTTACACTGGCTTGGGAAAGCATACGAGAAAAAGGCTATGAATTATTGGATAAAGGTAGTGTCTCAAAATCCAAACTCCGAAGAATCGAAGGCGATTTTTAACAGAATGAGGCCTGAGGTAAAACGATTTGATCTTTCACAATATCAGCCTCCTGTTTTAGCAATAGATTTTATCTTAGGATTCCGAGATGAATTACAGCCACAGACCGCGGTGTGGATTGAAGATAGAGATGGAAACTTTGTGAAAACTATCTATGTCTCTGGGTTCAGTGGACATGTCAAAGAAAAGGAGGTTAGACTACCCAAATGGGCGAATTCATCGAAGTTCGTTGATGTTGATGCAGTGACTGGTGCAAGCATAAATGTAGGGCATCATATCTATGTCTGGGATTTGAAGGATAGTTTGGGCAGAAGAGTAACAGCGGGTGAATATGTTGTAAAAGTGGAGGTGGCCTATTGGCCAAGTATGCAATATCAATTAGTCTCAGCTGCTGTTAACTTGGAAGAAAAAGGAGATCAAATAATAGTCGAACAAGGAAAATTTGTACCATATTTGAAAGTTAATTATTTCCCGGTACAAGGAAAGTAGGTGTTTTGTGTGTGCGACATTTTATCTATCATTCGGCTTGTCGCACAGAGCTTGGCCTTTTGTCTTTGTCCCTCTGGAAAGCTAGAACTATAGCAACGATTAACCTATGATGGTTTACAATAAAATTTGAAAGAGTAGACGTTTTTAAGATACTGTCAAATAGTTAACTTTTAACGAAGGGAGGTAGTATGAAGAATTATTTAAGAATTGTTCCGTTCGTTATTCTGATATTAATTGTTGGTTGTGCTGGATCAAGCCAATATATGGTTAAAACCACACCGATAGGGGGGCCATCACAGTGATGTCCCTAATTCCACTAAGGCGGAAGCGTTGCACTGATTTGGGAAAGCATACGAGAAAAAAGTAATGAGTTATTGGATAAAGGTTGTGTCTTTAAATCAGGTGTAATAAACATCAATGCAACAATAGATTAGTGGGAAAGATTGCAGGGACTGACTACATGGACCACCTTACTATTGAGGCCCCCCACGTCAAGCCCGCCCCAAAACTGACAAAAAGTACGTGGTCGCCTTTGTTCAGCAGCTTTTCCCGGTTGGCTTCATCTAGAGCGATTGGTATAGATGCCGAAGAGGTGTTGCCGTATCTATGGACATTCGTATATATTCTCTCCATAGGAACACGTAAGTTCTTTGCCATGGCCTTGATGATTCGGATATTAGCCTGGTGAGGCACTAAGAGTCCAATGTCTTTGCTGGTAAGGCAATTGTGTTCTAATGCCTCATTGGCAATTGAGGTCAGACACCCAACCGCCTTTTTAAAAAGCCGGTTTCCATCCATAATCAGCTGAAATGGCTTTATGTCTAAACCTTGCAGGATTTCGGGGGTGTAGGAGTTCCCGTATGAAGAATACAGCAATTCCCACGACGCCCCATCTGATTTCAAATGGGTGGACAGAATCCCGCCCTCCTCTCTCGTAGAAGTAACCACTACTGCACCGGCTCCATCACCCAGAAGCACACATGTGTTTCGATCTTTCCAGTTCAACACGGTAGAGAGTCGCTCTACTCCTGCTACGAGCGCGGTTTCACACGCGCCAGATCGGATAGCGTTATCTGCCACGCTAAGGGCATAGAGGAAGCCTGTACATCCGGCAGACACGTCAAGGGCGGCGGCATTTTCAACATTGAGCGCTTCTTGAACCATGCACGCTGTGGAAGGAAACTGACGGTCAGGTGTCACAGTGCCCACCACGATCATGTCCAGGCTCTTAGGGGAAATCCCTGCCATCTCTATGGCATTGACAGAGGCCTGGGTGGTCAGATCCGTGGCGCTTTCCCTTCCTCCATTTAATGATATGCGCCGCTCTTTGATGCCGGTGCGCCGCATGATCCACTCATCGGTGGTATCTACTATGCCTTCGAGATCCTTATTGGACAGTATCCTCTTTGGTATTGATGAACCTGTCCCAATGATATGTGTGTGAGGCATCATTTCTGCCATATTTATTCCTTTGAGTGGCTTGAATTACAATAGAGAGTGCCTTTTGAGTACCGAGAATAGAGGGAAAGTTGTCTTTTTCCAAAGATGGTACTACGAAAATATTTCTCGTTTAAACTGGGCTGGAAATAGAGCAGTAGCTGAAACCAAAAATTAATGCTACAATGAATTGCTGCATGCCAGTGCAGCACAAAGCTTTGCCCTGCTTCTGTAAATAATATTTTTTATTTTCTT
>JAFDDS010000173.1 GCA_019310745.1 Deltaproteobacteria bacterium
TCTGAAAGAAAAAATTGCCATGATCTCACCAGGACAAAAAATTACTTACATTGCCGATATGATCGGAAGCCCTGAAAATATAACAAAAGCTGTTGATTTAGCCAAAGATTCAAACACCCTCTTTATTGAGGCAGCCTTTTTAGATAAGGACAAAGATATGGCGCAAAGAAAGTATCATTTGACAGCAAAAGAGGCTGGCCTTGTAGCTCGAAGAGCAAAGGTCAAAGAGCTAACTCTTTTTCATTTTTCACCCAGATATTTTGGCCAGGAAAAAGAACTTTTTCAGGAGGCAATGGCGGCCTTTCGATCAGACACGTGAGGAGAGAGTATGCTGTAAATTTTACTATTCAAATGTTAACTGATAAGCAAATGAGGCGTGTATATTAAGAAATTGAACCGTAATATTTTCAGGAAACGGAGGAAAGGGGTTTGCGAGCCTTATAGCTTGGATGGCATGTTTATCAAGGATTTTGTGTCCTGAGGATTTTTCTATACTACAATCAATGAGGCTACCATTTCTGCCCAGCCTAAACACTATGAGAAGACTGCCCTGAATAAAATTCTGTTGGGCCGATAATGGGTATATCCAGTAATTAAATATTTTTTCCTTTATTACCTTTGTATATGGATGATAGGTTGGATCATTGGTGTTTAAGGAAATTGTTGCCTCTTTGGCTTCCACAGGCAATTCACTATGAATTTGACTAATAGCAGGATCGCTTTCTTTACTGTTTTTCTTAATCTCTTTGATAGGAGGGCGTATCAAATCTACCTTATAGGTTCTGCGCTCAGCCCTGAGGAGGCTAAAAGGGAAAATACCCTGAAAGGCTATAATTATGCCTATATGAATTATTATTGATATAAAAAATGTGACAGGGATAATCCGTTTTTGATTTAAAACGAAATAACTATGTATGTTCATTCGGTCCATTGACCCATAACTCTTCCTTCTTTTTAAACCACCAATCACTGCTATCTGTGGTAACAATTTCATCAGCCAGGGTTTTAGCAAAATCAGTAATAAGGCGCTTGACTGAATATTTTAGCCATTCAGCAGCAGATATATTTCCTAAGTCCTGTTGTCTTTTTAGTTCGAGGATAAAATCAAGTTGATCAGCATCCTGAGATAATTGTGCCTCGATAGTTTCCCTGGAATTAAATTCATCGATTAAGGATACAATTTCTTGGCCAAAAGAAAGTTTTCGGGCCAAATCATTCACAGCCTTGTTCTCATTCACAGTTACATATCTTTTGTTAACATAGTTGTGATCGCCTGTTCTGGCTTCATGAAAATCGTGAAAAAGGCTCATGAGGACAACTTTCTGCATATCTGCTTTTGGCTCATTTTTTGCGAGGAGGTACCCTATCACGGCAACTCTAAAAGAATGTTCAGCAACTGACTCATTGCCTGTGCCCAAAAATTGGTAACCAGACCGTGGGGTTTTTTTTAATATACCTATTTCAAAAAGAAAATTTGCAATATTTTTCATAAGACCTGTTCAAGATTGTTGGTTGTTGGATACTGAATACTTAGTTATACGAGCATACAGTAAAGGCAATGAATACGCCAGTTTCTGTAACACTAATGTATCTTTGTCAATTCTATCTCTCCCCAGCTTGCCATTGTTTTGCCAATGATTACCACGCCACCCTTAATATCTTTGGATTCTCTCATTGATTCAATTTCTCTTTTAAGCTTAAATTGATTGGTTATTCTGTTTCCAAGCGCTGTTGCTGCTGCGTCCGCGATTGATGCTTTGCTGGATATAATGCAGACTGAATCAGCACTTCCAAGGCTAAGGGAATGTCCCACAGTAGCTGAGGAGGTACAGATGCCCGCTGGCATCTGCTCTGGATCTATCACAATACCGAGCTTATCGCTTAACTTTGAGCTTCCAGCAAAGATAGAAACTGTAACAGGTTTTTCGGTTTTCAGAAAAATATCTCCCCCATTTTCAACAATAAGCTCCTCAGTATATTGTAGAAGGTCTCTGCCAACAAGCTGAGCTATTGTACCTGCTACTGCTGCCATTGGACCTAAATCAAAGATTCTCGTAGCTGAAATCATCTCCCTTATTATCTCAGGGGCAAAAGGATCTTCAGGATAAGGGAGAAGAGTGGAGAGAAAATTTGGTTTTGACTTTATATAGTCTTCCAGTTGCCTTCGATAGTGATATACGCTGTCCCTGGTCTGTTTCCTAAGATCCTTGGAGGAACTAACCATGAGATCAGTTTCTTTGATCAAAACCCTGAATGAGATCAAGTCCTTGGGATACACCCCTTTTCTGTAAGCATGGTTTTTGAACACTGTCTAATCTCTATTCAAGTTGGTAGTTGGATGCTTCTTTAGTTATTATCACGTCATGCACATGCCCCTCCTTTAGCCCTGCGGCTGTGATCTTTAAAAATTTTGCCTTGGCCTGTAACTCCTTAATATCGCACGCACCAACATAACCCATACCTGCCTTTAGGCCTCCTATAAGCTGGTAGGTAATATCTGCTAAAGGTCCTCGATAAGGGACTCTTCCAACTATGCCCTCTGGTACCAACTTTGTTTCTTCTTCTGTTATTTTCTGAAAATAGCGATCTACACTCCCTTCTCTCATAGCCTCTACAGAACCCATACCTCTATATACCTTATATGTTCTCCCTTGAAAAAGCACAGTCTCTCCTGGGCTCTCTTCTGTGCCGGCAAGGAGATTTCCAATCATGACAGATAATGCTCCTCCAGCTATTGCCTTGGTGATATCACCGGAAAATCTCATCCCACCATCAGCGATAATTGGAATATTTTTTTTCGATGCTTCTCGAGCGCACTCCATAATAGCTGTCATTTGTGGTACACCAACACCGGCAATTATTCTGGTTGTACATATTGAGCCTGGACCTATACCAACTTTTACCGCATCAACGCCAGCGTCGATAAGTGCCCTCGCGCCCTCGGATGTAGCGACATTGCCGGCTATCAACTCAAGGTTTGGAAAATTCCTTTTGGTATCTTTTACTGCTTCAATTACACCTTGAGAGTGTCCATGCGCAGAATCAATAACGATAACATCTACATTTGCTTCTGTTAATCTATCAATTCTTTCATCTTTTTCTGGTCCAACCCCAACAGCCGCACCCACCCGCAATCTACCAAGATGATCCTTGCATGAATGAGGGTATTTTTTTATCTTTTCAATATCCTTTATTGTTATGAGCCCCTTCAATTTTCCTGCATCGTCAACAACTAATAATTTCTCTATCCTTCTTTCATGCAAGATGCTTTTTGATTCTTCTAAAGTTGTTCCAACTGGTGCTGTGGCAAGATTATCTTTGGTCATTACATCTTCGACTTTCTTATCCATAATACTTCTGAAATTTTCTGTTCCGGGTTAATAGTAATAGGATCAATGATCATACCACTTTCTGATTTCTTAACCTTCTCAACCTCTAATGCCTGCTTTTCTATAGTCATGTTTTTATGAATGAACCCTAAACCACCCTGCCTGGCCAATGCTATGGCGGTTTCTGATTCGGTAACTGTATCCATTGCTGCACTGACAATAGGTATATTAATGGAAATATTTCGAGAGAGCTCTGTTTTGACATCTATATCTTTCGGCAATACAGTAGATTGTCCAGGCAATAAAACAAGATCATTAAAGGTCAGCCCTTCTTTTATTATTTGATCATCCATTTTTTTCTCCTCCCATATATTGTAAAAGTATGCCCTCTAATAAATCAGCATAACTTATTTTCAAAATAATCCATAATTTTTATTACCATTAAAGTGCCAGCTACAACAATATCTTCCCTTCCAGGTTCAAGACTGCTAAGATTAAGCCTTTCTGCTTCTGGCATCCCCTTCATTTTGGTGAATAGAATTTCAATATCCTTTCTTTTAATTACAAGGCCATTTAATTTTTCATCAAACTCTGTTTCTCTAACACCATGTATCATTGCGGCCAAGTTCATTACAGTTCCTCCAGTTCCTACAAGAGAAAAAGTTCCCTTACACAGCTCTCTAATATACTGAAGTTCTACTTTAAACTTATTATCAATATATTTGATAAGTTGATATATTTCATCATACCTAGGAGGATCAGTACGTAAATAATCGTCCGTTAAAGTAACTGCGCCACAATTTATTGATACGGTTTCCCTTTTTTTATTATTGGTCCAGATAAATTCGGTGCTTCCACCACCACAATCAAAAATAACCAGAGGTTTTCTTCTG
>JAFDDS010000174.1 GCA_019310745.1 Deltaproteobacteria bacterium
TACCTTTATTTTATCTATTGTTGGGGAGTGAAAAGGAAAAATTTTCTCCACACCGACACCGTAAGAGATCTTCCGCACAGTAAAAGTAGCCCCTGTGTTGCCTTTTCTTTTCCTAATAACCACTCCCTCAAAGATCTGGATTCGTTCTTTGTCACCCTCTTTAATTCGACTATGCACCCTGACTTTATCGCCAGGACTAAATGGGGGAAGATCTACTCTCATTTGTTCTTTTTCAAGCATCTCAATCGCGTTCATCACACTATTCTCCTTTGCTTCAAATTAGCTATCTCTTTCCTGTGTTGCAAACTTGGAAAACAAACGATCCAAGGTTATTGCGGCAGCTGTCCTCACTGAGAGATGATTGTAATAAGATATACCATTAATAGGCTCTAAAAGATAGTCTACTTTCCTAATAAGTTCTTTCGCTATACCCCATGCTGTACCAAATAAAATCATTACCGCCCCCCTGGAGGCAACTATCTCACGTGCCAATGTATAGGCAACTCTTTGTCTTTTGTCTTTCCCTGCATCAGTGGCAATTAACGTCGGTATTTCGTGTTCTATTGCTTGAATCTTTTTTAAAGATTCCTCAAGCGTAGAAACAATTGAAATCAAAGACATTGCCTCTCGTCTATCTTTATTATAGTCAGCTCCATGGCCACTTATCCAATGTCGGCAAATACTTTTGGCCAGATCTTGCTGGTCTGTGAGGGGATTAATAACATAGAATTTCTTGACTCCATAGGTCTTTGCCAATCTCGCCAGATCATGGAGATCTAAGTTGGTTATTGCCGAAACAATAGTCTCCCCCCTCCTGTTATACACAGGATAATGCAATAGCCCAATATAAAGGGACATAATTATCCAGTTTTATAGGATACGTTAAAAATATGAAGTGCCTAAATTTAACTAACTTGTAAAAAGTCTTTTGCGAGCGATTTTGGCCACTTTTGGAAAAAGATTCATTAAATGCTGAGCGTTAAAAATTCCAAACTGTTTGAGGCCGTTAGGTCGAGTTTTTGGAATTTAGCGAAGCATTTCATGAATCCCAAAATGGGCATCATGAGCGAGTAAAAGGACTTTTTACGAGAACATCAAATTTAGCGAAGGTAATCATTCTAACGTTAGTTCACTTATATCTTTCTTTATTTCACCTCTTCCAGTATAGATTTATCTATCTCGCTAAGATTGGCCCTTTCCAGCAAATCTGGCCTCTTCTCCAATGTCCTTTTTATTGACTGTGCTCTTCTCCAAAGCCTAATTTTTTTATGATCGCCTGATAATAGAACAGGTGGCACCTCATCCCCTTTAAAGACTCGAGGCCTTGTATATTGTGGATACTCCAACAGACAATCCTCAAAGGATTCCTCGAGATTAGATCTTTCACCACCCAATATACCCGGAATCAATCGGCTCACAGCTTCCACAATGATCATGGCTGGTAATTCACCTCCAGTCAAGATATAATCGCCAATAGATATCTCCATATCCACATACCTGGATCTTACTCTCTCATCAACGCCCTCATATCGTCCACACACTAAAATAATCTGCTGGAGCTTAGATAAACTCAGGGCTATTGACTGATCAAAAAGCTGGCCTTGAGGTGTGAGCAGAACGACTTTTCTCTTCCCCTTTAACTTGGGAATCGATTCCAGGGTCCGAAAAATCGGCTCTGGTTTCATAACCATACCATCTCCGCCTCCAAATGGCCTATCATCAGTCATCAAATGTGGCCCCTCACCAAAATCTCTTATATTCACCACATTTATCTTTAGCTTTCCCCTTTCTACTGCTCGCCCAACAATTCCATAATTAATGAGGAAAGGAAACATTTCCGGAAATATTGAAAGAATATCAAATCTCATCAAAGATCTAACAAGCCTTTTATGGGTGAAATAACCATTCTTTTTTGTGCTATGTTTATCTCTTTGATAACCTGATGAATTGCCGGGACCAAAAACTCCTTCCCCTGACCTTCAACCACATACACATCATTGCTTCCAGTAGGAAAAATTTCCTTTACTACTCCAAAATATTGCCCTGTTATCAAATATACATCTAATCCTAACAATTCATAATAGAAAAATTCATCCTCATCTTTTTTTATCAAAGAATCTTTCCTTATGTATATCTTCGCAGCCTTAAAAATCTCTGCCTGTTCAATTGAGTTCACATCCGATACTCTCAATAGATAGGATGATCCGTGAGGTTTGATATCAATAACCTTCCTCTCTTCAAGCTCATTATGGCCTCTGTCTATAAATACAGAACCGGCCTGGAAGAAGGTTTCTCTTGATTGAGCATAAGAAACTATCCTTAGCAGACCGGCTATACCATGGGGGCGAATAACATGCCCTATCAGAATTAGATCTCTAAGATCAATGTGACTCAACTACTCCAAGATCTCCAGGACAGATCTTTTTTTCACCTTGCTCGATGCTGCACCAAGTATAGTTCTCATCGCCCTGGCAGTTCTTCCTTGCTTGCCAATTACCTTGCCCAAATCTTCTTTGGCTACTCTGAGTTCAATCACTGAGGTCTGTTTTCCTTCAAGTTCAGTTACACTTACATCGTCCGGATTATCAACAAGAGCCTTTGCAATGTATTCAATCAGATCTTTCATTTCCATTTTTCTCCCCCATCTGAAATTCTCATTAAACACCATTTAACTCGTTTGGGAAGGAACTGTGGATACACCCTTCTTCCGTAAAAGAGATCCTACAGTATCCGAAACCGTGGCACCTCTCTGTATCCACTTTCTCACCTTGTCTTCATCCATTTGTACTTGAGCCGGATCTTTGAGTGGGTCATAATACCCTAACACCTCAAGGAATCTACCATCCCTAGGTGCCTCTGAATCAGCAGCCACGATACGGTAAAAAGGTCTCTTTTTTGCCCCTTTTCTGGTCAATCTTAATCGTACAGGCATATTGAAAATTCTCACCCCCTTTAAATTAAATAATACGGCACATTTCTAATCCTCTTACGAAAAACTTTTTCCTAAACTTTGATGTATTTGTCAAGCTTTTATCACTGGGCTGTTGCTTTAATTGAAGCCAGCCATAGAAGATAAACCCTTTAAACCTCCTCGGCTAAACTTTTTTAGCATGTTTTTTGTCTGAATAAAATTTTTAAGAAGCCGATTAACATCTTCTACTCTTGTTCCACTTCCCATAGCAATGCGTTTTCGCCTACTTCCACTTATTATCCTGTGATTTCTTCTCTCTTCCAGTGTCATAGAGTTAATGATCGCCTCTACCCTCACAAGTTCCTTTTCATCGGTCTTCAACCTTCCTGCCTTCATCATCTTTCCAACACCTGGTATCATCCCCATAATCTGCTCCA
>JAFDDS010000175.1 GCA_019310745.1 Deltaproteobacteria bacterium
GGTATTGTAAACCTTGATAAAAAAGGATGTATCGTCCCGCCAAAGATTCCACCATTGCTCACAGACCTGTCGTGCCCAAAATGTCACACTCCATTGAACCTTAGGCGTGGTGCGAGAGGATTGTGGTTAAGCTGCTCGAAATTTCCCAAGTGTTCCGGAAGGTTGGGATGGGCATTGCTCAAAGATGATGTGAAGAGTAAGTGGATGAAAGAATTTGAAAATCACGAAAAAACCTATCCACAGCAAATCATTCGCACCCTTGACGGAAATCCTGTTGGCGACGTCTATAAACCACAGCCATTAAATACAGCAAAAAACAAAACCGGAGAAAAATAAAAATAGAATGAACTGCCTTTAACGGGAAAACAGGCTACTGATTTTAGCTTAGCAGCCACTATGACCAAAACCACCCTCTCCTCTTTGTGTGGTATCAAGCTCATTCACTTCTTCTACTATTGCCCTCGAAACTGTGTGAATAACCATCTGGGCAATCCTTTCTCCCCTCTTTATAGTTAAGGGTTTCTTTCCCCAGTTGATGGCTATGACACCTATTTCACCACGATAGTCGTTTCTTTCCCCAGTTGATGGCTATGACACCTATTTCACCACGATAGTCCGCATCTATCGTGCCAGGAGCATTGACAAACCCAAGACCATACTTCAAGGCCAATCCGCTCCTGGGTCGTATCTGTGCCTCGTAGCCTTCAGGAAGGGAAATTGATAAACCGGTCGGGATAAGCTTTATATCACCAGGTTGTAGAGTAAGGTTGTTATTAACAGCGGCACACAGATCAAGGCCGGAGGAACCATCCGATTGATACGAGGGTAATGGGAGATCTGTATTATTCCCCAACCTTTTGATTTTTACAATAATTGTATCCATTCAACGTACCTAAAACTTTAGTGAATCTACAGCTATCACATCTCTATCCACAGGGCCTAAAGCTGTTATAGAAACGTTGCCCGCTGAAAATATTCTCTCAGATGCATCTATCACCTCATCAAGGGTAACCTTTTCTATTTCTTTTATTAATTCATCATAATGGATATATCTTTCAAAGATAAATTCGTTTCTTGCCAGCCGTAGCATCAAATTACTCACATTTTCTGCACCAAGCAAAATCCCCCCTATAAGATAATCCTTAGCCCTTGCTAAATCATCCTCTGATAGATTCCCATTCTTTATTTCCTTAATCAGCAGCTCAATCAATTCCAACACCCTATTAATCTCATTTTTGTCTGTGGCGAGATATATCCTTAGCAGTCCTGTATCTATAAACGCATTCATATAAGAATATACAGAATAGGCCAACCCCCTCTTCTCTCTGATCTCCTGAAAAAGCCTGCTACTCATATTTCCACCGAGTAGAGTGTTAAGAATAGCCTCTGCGAACCTCTTCTCTCCTGAAAGTGATGATGCCTGAGCACCCACGCAAAGATGCACTTGCTCTAATTCCTTGTGGTAGGAAGATACCGTTGGAGTAACTAATGGGCCAGGCCTTGTAAAAGAGATATTGTTTCCCTCTGAAAGGGGTTCAAGAAAGGATCTGAAATAGTCGACTATACGAGTATGATCCACATTTCCTGCAGCTGCAATAACTACTCTCTTAGGAGAATAAAAGCGGGACACATAATCAAGAATCACTTTTCTGGTAATGTTACTGACTGTTTCCTTTGTACCCAGAATCGGTCTTCCCAGGGGATCCCCTTGCCAAAATGCTTGGTCAGATAATACATGAACATATTCATCAGGAGTATCCTCTGTCATGCTAATTTCCTGGAGAACAACAGCTTTCTCAAGTTCCAAATCTTTTTCAACAAATAGCGAATTAATAAATATGTCGGAAAAGAGCTCGGTTAAAAACTGAAGATGTTTATCCAGAACTCTTGCATGAAAACAGGTTTGTTCTTTACCAGTAAATGCATTTGAAAATCCGCCGATTGTGTCGAGATCCTTTGCAATTTGAGTAGCAGATCTGTTTGGAGTGCCTTTAAAAATCATATGTTCTAAAAAATGAAATATCCCTCTTTCTTTATCAAGTTCATCTCTCGATCCAGCATTCACCCAAATGCCTAAAGAGACAGATTTGGCGTGGGATATGCTTTCAGTAATTATCCTAGTTCCATTGTTAAATATAGTCTTCTTGTAATTGCTCATAGTAGTGCGTACCGTGTTACATGGAGTTTCCTCTGGAACATTTAACAGCATCTGACTCCAATGCTGCCTCTCGGCCATGAGCCTTTCGGCAGTGAGCTCAAGGCCGAACTGCTCAAGGCCGAATGGTACTTTTTAGTTATTCATCTAAGAAAAGCTAAGGAGAGCATTTAGTTCCTTAGGAGAGTGAATATTTTAACCCGCCTGCGAGGGGTAAAATCGAACCTTTGAACCGAGAACGCAGAACCGTGAACGGATACGGTATCTTCTTATATATCGTCTATGCTATGTCCTAGTGCTGCCTTTCTGGAAAGCCTGATCTTCCCGTTCTCAATATCAATAACCTTTACTAAAACCTCATCACCTTCCTTCAGTATATCAGTTACCTTATTCACCCTCTCATTTGCCAATTGAGATATATGTATCAAACCCTCTGAGCCAGGGAGGACCTCTACAAAGGCGCCAAAATCCATAATCTTGACCACCCTGCCTAAATAAAATTTACCAATTTCTGCCTCCCGAATGATATCCTTTATCATTTCCATGGCCTTATCTGTACCCTCACTATCAATTGAGGCAATCAACACCTTGCCCTCATCATCAATATTTATCTGTGTCCCTGTTGTGGAGGTAATATGTCGAATCATTTTCCCTCCCGGGCCAATAATTTCCCTTACCTTTTCTGGTTTGACATTTATGGTAGTAATCCTTGGTGCATATTTGGATATGTCTGTCCTTGATTCAGATATAGCCTTATTCATTTCATTCAGAATATGCATTCTTGCTTCTCTTGCCTGATATAACGCCTTCCCCATTATCTCCTTTTTTAGCCCGGCAATCTTGATATCCATCTGGAGAGCAGTGATACCATCCTTTGTCCCTGTAACCTTAAAATCCATATCACCAAAATGATCCTCATCGCCTATAATATCAGTCAATATGGCTACACCATCACCTTCTGAAACAAGGCCCATTGCAACCCCGGCCACTGGGTCCTTAAGGGGAACACCTGCATCCATCAACGAAAGGGAGGCTCCACACACGCTTGCCATAGAAGATGAGCCATTTGATTCCAATATTTCAGACACAACTCTGACTGCATAAGGAAAATCTTCCTGCTCTAATAAAACAGGAGAAATTGCCCTTCTTGCAAGGGCACCGTGACCAATCTCTCTCCTTCCAGGAGCTCCTAATCTTTTGGCCTCACCAACGCTATATGGAGGGAAATTATAATGAAATGTGAATTTTCTAAAAGAGTCCCCAAAGATTGATTCTATCTTCTGTTCATCCCTTTCAGTGCCCAGAGTAGTTAAAACCATGGCTTGGGTCTCACCCCTGGTAAATAGAGCTGATCCATGAACCCTTGGGAGAATACCCACTGAACATTCAATCGGCCTTACTCCATTAAATGGTCTTCCATCGATTCTTCTTTCTTCATGTAATATCATATGCCGGACCAAGCTTTTCTCTAAATCATAGGCGGCATTTTTTATCTCTTTTGTCTTATCTTCATATTCCTCTTTTAGTGATTCAATTATATAATCAATGGCTTCAGACCTCTTCTTTTGTCTCACCATCTTTTCACTATATGAGAGCGCCTCCCTTATACGGGGTTCACCGATCTCTGCCACCTTTGCGTTTAGTTGCTCATCTTTTTCAGGTAGAATAAAAGA
>JAFDDS010000176.1 GCA_019310745.1 Deltaproteobacteria bacterium
GGAAGATGGAGCATGATTTAGCCTACCCAAAACGGTTCATGGAACCGGTGACCGAAGGTCCGGCTGCCGGAAAGATACCTATCGGATTGGAAAATGCCATTCTGGAGTACTATGCCGTTCGGGGGTGGGACGCAGACGGAAAGCCGACTCCTGAGCTTATCCGGCGGCTGGGTATGGAGGAATTCGTCAATTAATGAACATGATGATGGAGGATAAAAAATGAACCTGGATATATCCAAGACGGCCATTGTTCTAATCGAGGCACAGAATGATTTTCTCAAGCCCGGAGGCACAATGTACCAGCATATAAAAGACCAATTGGCTGAGAGAAATGTGATCCAAAATCTACAAAACCTACTCAAAAGGGCACGGGAGAAAGGCATCAAAATATTTTTTGTTCCTTTTCACCCCTTTGAAGAGGGTTTTCCGGAATTAAAGAAAGGCGGGCCTGCATGCGCCGGATTGAGAGGGCTTGAAATGGAGATGAATGCTGATTGGGGTACCGGAGCCTGGGTAAAGGGAACCCCTGGCCCTGAGATAATTGAGGAGTTACCCCCTCAGAAGGGCGATATCGTTGTTGAAGGGAAAAAAACGCTCGACGCCTTCCATTCAACAGCCCTTGACTATCTGCTCAGAGCAAATGAAATAGAGTACGTGGCCTTCACGGGTTTCCACACAAATTGGTGCGTGGAATCAAGTGCAAGATCTGCTTATGATAAAGGGTACAGGGTTATCGTTATTGCAGATTGCACTGCAACGGACACTGAAGAAGAGCAGAAATACGCGGAGACGTTCATTTTTCCCAAAATCGGGAATGTAATGTCATCGGACGAATTTTTAAGTGCTCTTGGATGACCTAAAAATGATGAAACATGCTGAGAAAACAGTCCGGGATTGGAAACCGACCAATATCAATTTTGGAGAGGGGTCAATCGAAGAAGTAGGAAAGGTTACAAAGAAATATTCAGACAACGCCCTCCTAATAATCGGAGGCGGCTCTATAAAAAAGGCCGGTTTCTTAGAAAAGATAACCGATATTCTGGAAAAAACGTCAATTAAATACAGCATTTGCGAAGGTGTAGAACCTAATCCAAGCAAGGAAACCGTATACAGAATTACATATCACTTGCTCGCCGGGAACTTCACTTGTTTGTTAGCTATCGGGGGAGGATCTGTTATTGACGCTGCCAAGGCAGCGGGAATTCTTGGTTCAATAAAAGTGGGTGAACTGGACGATTATTTTGGAGTAGGCATGGTCTCTAAGAGGACCAAAAAGACAATGCATCTTATCGTCGCCCCCACAACGAGTGGATCAGGTAGCGAAGTCACGAAATTTTCAGTGATTACCGATACAAACTTAGGTGTTAAAAAATTAATGATTGATCCAGCAATCGTTCCAACAGAGGCAATTGTGGATCCTGAACTGACCTATTCCTGTGGAAGGCATGTTACACTGGTATCGGGACTTGACACTATGACCCACCTTATTGAAGGCTTCCTCAACAACGTTGATGATGGCGTCGACCCTGAGGCAAACCAAAGGGCTCTTATTGGCTTGAAACTCCTGATTGATGCTTTGCCAAGAGTGATTAAGGACGGCGATGATAAAGAAGCAAGACGGATGATGTCCATGGCGAGTACATTGGGTGGTTCAGTACTATTTTATAAACAGGCGGGTGGCCCCCACCTCAATTCCTTCAGCTGGTGCAATGTGATGGATCACGGAGAGGCATGCGCTGTTATGCTGCCATACTATGCCGCCTACTATGCACCCACTATTACGGAAAAATTGAAAACATTGGCTGAAACACTAAGCATAGATGATTCCGGTAACATTGCTAAAGATTTTGCGGAAGGACTACTGAATTTCTACAAAAAGCTGGGTTTCCCTTTGACACTAAAGGAATTCAAAAACTTCTCAGAAGATTTAATCGACAAGGCAATAGGTGATGCATCCCAGAATAAAATGAAGCTTGAAGCCATGCCAAGACCCATTCCATCAGACAAAAGTGAAGAAATCCTACGAACGATTATTATTGGGGCATATAACGGCACAATTGATGACATCCTAAAACTGTGATAAGGGATTTTAGGCTGGCGTTTATAGCCTAATTCCGATAGGAGTGACCTTAAAAGTTTTCTGTCCCTCAGGAAAACAAAAGTGGGCTATTTGCAGGCAGGCATTAGTAAACAACCAGAGGTCAAGTTAATAAGAACAAAAATATTAAAAGAGAAGGAGGCAATAAAGCATGGCAGAAACCAGGATAAAGTATGGGAGCGGAAAGTTGGGGAAAGTAATCCCTGCAAGGTTACTTCCGAGCACTGACCTTCTGGCAGGGCTCCAGGAAGACTGAAAAAAGAACGGGATTCAGCAAGGAACCATTTTGTCGGCTATAGGCAGTTTGCAGAAGTTAACTGTCATGGTACTTACTCCTAATGAAAAGACAAAACTTGGCGCTGCTTACACTGATCCCCAGACTATCCCAGGCCCTATTGAGATCTTAGGAATTCAAGGGGTGATCTTAAATTCAGAAGAAGGGAATGTAATCCTTCATTTGCATGGTACATTCTCAGACGAGGAAGGAAAAGTCTATGGCGGACATGTGGCACCTATAGAAGGCGAAAACCCCATTTTAGCAACGCTTGACGTAATAATAGGCGAAATTACTGACGCCAAAATGACACTCAGGTATGATGAGGAAACCGATCTCAATATTTTTTGCCCTGAGTAAACTTGAAAGTTTATCTGTTCTGCAATTTTGGCTCAGTATAAGGGTTGACCTCTCCAGTTTTTATCAAGTCTCCGGAGTGGCTCAATTCGGCAATATTACCTGCCAGGGATACCGATCTCTTAAATATTCGAAATCGCGTTCCTTGAAGTCCTAAAGCCAGGAATAACGCACTGTAATGGAATTGTTAAAGGGCTCAGGAAAATGATAGGATGACGGTACAAAGAGGAAGCCCGACAAAACCTTGTGTTATTCTTTCATAGAAGGAGGGGAGCATGAGTACAACATTATACGGAACAACTGGCAAAATTTTAAGAGTTGATCTGAGCAAAGAACAGATATGGGAAGAAACCTTGGATGAAGATCTCCTTCGCAAGTATCTGGGAGGGACTTCCCTGGGCGTTAAGTATCTTTATGACGAAGTAGACCCCAAGCTTAGTTGGTCGGACCCACAGAATCGGATTTACATTTTGTCAGGACCCTTGGGTGGTGCCAAGTTGGCCGGATCGAGCTGCTTCTCAATAGTGACCAAGGGTGTCCACACCAATGGAGTTACCTCTACTCAGGCCAACGGAAATTTCGGTGCCT